>NZ_NHCK01000044.1:0-24150 GCF_002172815.1 Hyphomonas sp. TMED31
CGGCGGTTAGAACCCTGAGGTGTCGGTTGATCCATCCGATTTGTGATTTCGGAAGCTGCCAAAAGCTCTGCGCGGGTGAGGTGTCCGTTGTNGTCCCTATCGAATGTTTCGAATATGTCGATTAGACGTGTTCGGAACTCCTGCGGGGTGATGCGGCCGTCCAAATTGCTGTCGAATGCTATAGGATTGGGTAAGGCGTTCGGATNTCCAAGTGCTGTACTTGACCATTGGGTCATCTCGATTGCGGTCCTATAATCGCTCTTTGCTCCAGATACTGACAGCCACTCCATCTCAGTGCCCTGCTGAGCCTCTGAGAGTGTGACTATGTGATCTTTGTTTGTGTCCATTCCAGTAAACAGGAGTGCGNTGGGCGGAGCAGACATTGGTTGTGAGGGCACCGGGCGGGCGCGATCATCTTTGTCTCGACCGGTGGGAGGCCCCGGTCGTGAGGATGATGCGCAGGCGGCCAGCAAAAACGCTGCGCCTATGCCCAAAACGGCGAGCTTGGTGGTGGAAGTCCGTTTCGGGTGCCGCCCGGTAAAGGGGGAGGTGAGGGAGGCGTCACTGGGTGAGACGTAGGGGACGCGTGACACCTCCCTCTCATCGCATCTATTGTTGCACCCAAAGGGAGGTTCGGTGAGCAAGGGGCGGACTGGGACTGTCCTATCTGATGCGATGATTACTATGACTGGGCTTGAATAAGAGCTGGTCCTTGCAGTCGACGTGGCAGTGAACTTCGGCATTGGGGCATCTCTCATCATTATTCTTCCGGGAAATTCCCCAGAGCTGATGGTGAGAACATGCTCCGTCCATGTTGAGAGGATATGCCGGTTCNGACAAAAGTGATGGCAAGATGTGGCAGTGCGCAACACTGCATTACGGATTTGAAATATCGAAAATCTGATAGCGCGTTCGTCGAACGATTATGCCGCGAATGCAGGATCAAGCCCATCATCTGCAGCCGCGACACAACTTGGCAACAAGTTTATCCTATCTGTAATGATCTGATTGAAATTTCTGTTCAGGAGACTCTGGCGATGCCAGATCCAGCCACTAACGCCCCAGAGCATATTCTGGTGATAGATGACGACCGTGACATCCGGGAAGACTTGCGAGCCTATCTGACCGAGAATGGCTATCGGGTATCGACAGCGGAGAACGCGCCGGCCGCGCGCCGTGGAATACACTCCGAAGAGCCCGACCTCATTCTGCTCGATGTCATGATGCCAGGCGAGGACGGGATCAGTCTGTGTCGTTCAATTGTCCGTCTTACTTCTATCCCAATAGTGTTCATTAGCGCGAGAACTGATGAGATCGACCGTATCGTTGGACTCGAGGTTGGCGCAGATGATTATGTGTGCAAGCCATTCAATCCCCGCGAACTGTTAGCGCGAGTACGTTCAGTCCTGCGGCGCTCGAATGGNAACAACCGGGAAATGACACCCGAAAAGACGCGTTACTTTGAGTTTGACCGTTGGACGCTCGACACGGCAAAACGTTGTTTGACGCGTGATGATGGCGTGATTGTTTCGTTGAGTAGCGGTGAGTTCCAGCTTCTGATGATCTTCATCGCGCGTCCACAGATTGTCATGTCGCGCGAGCGAATTGTGGAATTGTCNCATGCTGAAGGCGCGGACGTATTTGATCGAAGTGTCGACAGCCAGGTTAGCCGTTTCAGGAAAAAAATAGAACGAGATCCCAAGAACCCGGATATTATTCAAACGGTTTGGGGAGGCGGATATGTATTTGCAGCGGATGTAAAAAAGCTGTGATGCTACATCGCTTTGATACACTCCTTGCTCGGATCGTCATGCTGGTCATCATGGCGGTTCTGTCAACCTTCATTTTGGTGTTCGTCATCGTCCAGTTCCAGATGTCATCGCGCGANGANCTGCCGGGTAGAGCTATGCGAGTNGCACAGTCNGCATTGTCTGAGCTGCAAGTACAGGGTTGGCCGCAAAGTCTTCCGGTTGAGGAATTGAAACGCCTCAAAGTGGATGATTACTTCGTCGGAGACCATCCAATAGCGCGACCTGGTTCGAGTTATAGGGAAGAGGAACTTCGCGCGCATTTGGGTCTGGCTGATAGCGTTGCTGTTGGAGTGCGCTTTTTCGGGCCAAGGATGGGGCGACCAGGCGATTTCCGCGAGTTGACGGAGTTCGGTCCTCCGGAAGATGGCGGCAGGCCAATTGGGCCTCCTGATACCGATGCTTCTCCCCAGCCTCAGCGAGACTTCGGGTTGGGGCAGCGCATTATGGTGTCCATCGAAGTTAGTGAGGGAACGTGGATCAATTTGCGGACNACGCCCATTAAGCTTGAGGGACCCGGACCGGGCTTGTTGCCCGTCGCTGTATTGGTCGTTCTGATGATCGGGATCGGCGTNTGGGCAGCCATGAATGCCATCAATCCACTTCGGCAAATGGCGAAGGCCGCGAATACACTCGCCTCTGATTACACTCATCAACCGCTTGCTGAACAGGGCCCCTACGACGTGCGAGAGTCTTTGCGCGCCTTCAATCGCATGGGGCGCCGGTTAGAGAGCACAGTTGCAGGTCAACGACAATTGCTGGCAGCCATAGGCCATGATTTGCGAACGCCGATTACTTCATTGAAGTTGAAAGTAGAGATGTTGGCCGACGCGAACGAACGTGAGCGAATGAGGCGGGCCTTGTTTGAGTTGGAACGTATCACGGAAGCCGCACTGGCCGCCGCGACTGCTGGACAATCGGGTAAGCCTTTTCAGCCTCTGGATTTGTTTTCGCTGGTAGACAGTCTTGTCGAGGATCTGGCCGATCTGGGGTTGGCCGTTTCTTTTGTGGAGACGGACCATCGACCGATTGTGATGGGACGGTCAGATGAATTGACCAGATCGTTGAGAAACCTGATCGAGAATGCCGTTCGCTATGGCGAGCGTGCTTCTGTNGAGCTGTCGGAACGTCAAGGCATGGCGACGATTCAAGTTCGAGACTCTGGCCCCGGTATTCCTGTGGACGCCATAGATCGCGTCTTTGAGCCTCTTGTTCGCCTGGAGGAGTCNCGCAATCGGAAAACCGGGGGGCATGGTCTTGGCCTGCATATCGCCAAGACCCTTGTGGAAGCCCATGGTGGCCGGATAAGTCTTGAGAACCTGGAAGAAGGGGGCTTGCTGGCGACGATTGCCCTGCCGCTGAAAGCCGATGCCTGAACTCTGCATCTAGAACCGCGTTGATGTGCTGAAACGGAACGATTCAGTTCGGTCATACTCTTCACTTTTCAGGATATGGCTGAAGTCGAACCGAATGGGGCCGAATGGAGATGTCCAGTACACACTCAATCCTGTTGATGCGCGCAGGGATAACTCGTCTTCAATCAATTGGACGGCGTCGCGTCCATAAGTGTCAGTAAACTCAACTGGATCGCTCTTGTCGACGTCACTGAGCAATCCGACAGAGCCTGCCTCGAGAAACAAGCCTGTCTTGATGCCATATTCCTCGGGAAGGTAGTTCGGAATTGAGAGGTCAAGGCTGGCTTGGTAGAAGGCGTTGCCACCAAGTGCATTCAGGCGTTTTACGGTTTCTGTGCCGTCATCGTTCTGTATGATCTGAACGATGCGCGGCCCAAGACCGGCGGTGTCNAATCCCCGGAAACTGTTTCCACCTTTGAAAAAGCGATTGTTGATGCGAACGCCCTGCGGCGTCGTTTGACCGTATTCGGAGTTACCTTCGCTTGTCCCATAGGGTTCTATGTATCCGCCAGACAATCGCAGGCTGGCGACGACACTTTTAGTAATTCCCTGGTAAAGATTCATCGACGCGTTGGTGCGGATGAAATTCACATCTCCACCGAAGCCCGACACATCCTGTCCGAACAGAAGGTCAAAGCCTCCTGTTGGCTCAAGCGGATCGTTCTTCATGTCGAGCANCAGGTTGTATCCAACAATCGAAGAAATCTCCGAGCGTTCACTAGAGCAGAGTGAATATCGATTGAGATAACGGATGTCACAAACATCTACGATCAGGGAACCGTCTGGTAANGGCACGTCATCGGCGCTCACATAGGTGACCCCTGTGATGTCGTCGCTAGTGTCNCCAGGTGTGCCGCCATCATCGACTGTNTATTCTGATGTCAGTCGTTCTCCGCTATCTTCGTCAATAACAATACTCTGATCGACGACATCNATCTTGTCATTCTGNAGCGTATATTTCAGGCCGAGCTGTAGCCGGTCTGACAAGGGAAAGCCCAATTGCGCGCTGACCCCCATTGACTCGGTCGTATACCCCCCGAGATCAGTGTCTGAATAGTCGAGACGGGTGGCAAATGCGCCAAGTCCGGCTGACATGTTGCGATCCAGGAAGCGCGGCTCGGTANACTGCAGGTCNAGGATTTGCTGTAGCGNAGACGTTGAAACTCGCGCNGANGCCGACTGCCCACGCCCGAGCACGTTGCGTTGCGCTACGCTGACGTCGACNAGGAAAGACTCTGANGAAGAGAAGCCGGCAGAAAAGCTCATCTCGCCAGTTGGTTGTTCTGTCACTTTCAGGTCCACATCAATCTGATCCGGNTCTGCAGTNGGAAGCTCGGTAACTTCGACGTCTTTGAAGTAGCCTAGCGCTCGNACCCGGTTACGAGACCNGTCGAGCAGAACCCGGTTGAAGGCGTCGCCTTCATTGATGCGAAGCTCTCGTCGAATGACGCGATCCAGTGTTTGTGTGTTTCCGACGATGTTGATCCGATTGATATAGACACGTGGTCCTTCATTGACATGAAAGGTGACATTCACTGTTTTGGTTTCCATATCTGCCGAGATCTCAGGCCGAACGTCGATGAAAGCATAGCCTCCGATGCCTGCGACATAGGTGAGGCCGTCGATTGACTGCTCGATTGTGTCTCCTCTGAACAGATCTCCCGATTTCGCAGACAGTGATGCGCGCAAGGCGTCAGTGTTGAGCTTCTCTAATTCGGTTCCTACGTTGACCTCTCCAAAACGATAGATCTCACCCTCATCAATCGTATAGGTGATGTAGAAATCTTTCTGATCCGGTGTAAGTTCCGCGACGGCGGATTCTACACGGAAATCATAGTATCCCTTGTTCTGATAGAACTGTCGCAAGAGATCGCGATCGTATTCCATCCGTCCAGGGTCGTAATTGTCGTTGGAAGAAAAGAACTGCCACCACCGCGATTGACGCGTTACGATCTCCTTGCGAAGTCTATTGTCNGAGTANTCCTCATTGCCNAGGAAGTTGATCGCGCGCACNCCNGATACCGGCCCTTCGGTGATCGAGAATATGACNTCCACGCGGTTTTGGTCCAAAGGCACATACTCTGGTGTAACCTTGGCGGCNAATCTGCCGGATTGNCGGTANAGTTCCATNATGCGCTGAACATCAGCNTGCATNCTGGCTGCAGTGAANACCCCNCGNGGAGCNATCTGTATCTCCTCACGGATCTTGTCCTCTGCCATTGCCTTGTTTCCTTCAATCATCACACGGCTGACGATTGGATTTTCGACGAGGGTGATAACCAGCTGATTTCCAACGCGGTCGAACTTCGCATCCGCGAAAAGTCCGGTCGCGAAGAGCGATTTCAAGGAAAGATCGATACGGTTTGCATCAAAACTGGAGCCGGGCTCGACGAGAATGTATGACAGAACAGTTCGATCTTCGATCCGTTGGTTGCCATTAACGATAATGCGTTCGATCGTGCCAGTATTTTCCAAGATTTCTGCCTGTGCCAGAGCAGGGAGTTGGAGCGTACTGACAACTGCTGATGAAAGCAGCAATGAGATCGCTAGAGTTTTGGTTTTACGGCTCATGATTTTGCGTCCTTGAGCAAGGAATTTGGATAGTCGGCGTGACTAAAAGCGAAGTTTGACGGCAGCATTGGCTGTCACGGCGGTTGCGTCGGTTGAAAGCTCGCCATCAATGCCAAATCTGATTTTCAGAAGATCCGAACCCGCAAGTAATGAGAGCCCCAGTGTTGCGGCGTCACTGAATTCCTCGGTGGCTTTCAGGGCGAAGGATTGTTCGTAGCCAACGAAGCCGGCTTCGACTTCATAGGGTGTTGTGGAGAGTGTTGACCGATACCCGATATCAAGTCCCGCCCGAACAAGTGGGCGGTCACGGTTTGATTTCGTGTAACTGGAGTAGGCCGGACCGGTGCGGTTAGGATCGCCGCCGCCCCGCCATACATAGACGAAGCTCAGCCCAGCATCTGCTGTAACCTTGTCAGTGGTCGCGTCGCTGATCCACAAGTTTAGCCCATTGGAAGCTGTTTCCGAATAACTATCTTGATCCAGTTTGAAATAGTCCAGGCCGACAGAAGGCGATATTCGGAAGGGACCGGCTCCAAACTCTGTAGAGGCGACAGCCGAGGCAGCTAATGTCTGACCGTCCCATGTCCCGCTGACTTCGGAGGTGTAGTCTTCAAGGTTGATTTCTCGATAGCTAGAGTGATCGACCTTCGCAATCTGCCCAACCGCTTGCAGATTGATAGGACCCAACTGTTCGGTGGCGTAGAGGCCTATACCAAGACTTTTCATCGTGACAGGATTGGAGCCGCCCGTCTTTTCTTCGAATTTGCCGTCCGTCATGGTGCCCATGATGCCGATTGCATCAATGCCGAAGATTGAGTGGTCATAACCGAGCGCGAGGCCGAGGCCCCGACCATCATAGCCAGGGCCATCGTTTGATCCGTCATAGCTCACATGAGAATAGGTCTCCTGTACCCAGGCGCCGTTGCCAGATTCGCTGGATGCGCGGGCGAACTCCAGATGGTCACTCAGGGCGCCGAACGCTGCATTGGACTGAGATTCCAGGTATCGTGTTGCAGCGTCAGTCCGCTGTGGAAGCAACAGATTGTAGGCTTCCTGGAAATCATGCTCCGTATACAACTGTGTTACGGCCGAGCCGAAATCATCGTCATCCATCGCGACTTCTAGTACGGCGCCTAAGGCGTTCGACTGATTGCTATCAAGTTGCAGTTCCTCAGCCGATTTCAGCTTGAAATCGAGGCTGAGCATATCTGTCTCAGAACTCTCAGTCTGAAGCGAGACGTTGTAGATCCACGGAACATTGTCTGTCGCGAGTTCAGCGGATTCTTCATCGAATGATAGAAAGCCAGCTTCAATCAAGTCCACTTGGAAGTCATCATCAATGAACGACGTTAGCGTGGGGCGGATCGTCGTGTCGCTGCCAATGGATGCGGTGCCGGATACAGAAATGAAGGGAGTTGTCTTGAGATTTTGTGGATCAATCTCGAAATCAAGAATTGAAGATCCAGTCACGGCGAGTGTTGCCAGGTTCAAGGAAGTGTCTTCCAAGAGTATGATTTCAGACTCGGAGATTGAGGCGTTGAGGCCATAAGCACGGCTAGTCAGATTTCCGCTAAACAGTGTGGACGAAAGAAAATTCAATGTTCCGGATGCGGTGCCAAAATCGACGTCACCTTCAACTTCGGAACTTTCAATACTGAGGCTCAGCGTCGTGCCATCGAAATAGGTGTCCCCAACAAACTCGGAGTTTGACAGAACAAAGTTTGCGGAGCCATCACCAAAGTAAATGTCTCCTGCGACACCACCGTCCAGAATTTCGAGAACATCGTCGCCGCTACCGAAGAGCACATCGCCGTAAATGGTTGGCTCTGTTACATCGTCTTCATCAATCTCGTCGTCGCCGTTCACATCTTCAGTCGGCGTTTCCTGATACTGCCGGATTGTGGCGCCACCATTTTGGGAAGACAGGTCAATCGCAATTTGTAAGCCGGTCTCATCATCTTCCCGCCCATCAGAGATCAATATCCCTGATATTACNCCCGTATTGGTGATGGAACGCAGAGTGTCGCTTTCATCCAGAATGGCTGTGACCTGTCCACCATATCCATTGGAGGAAGCAGAAATCGTGCCCGAGTTCACGATGGTTTCGAGCTCGCTTCCGTCCGAGATGACCAGCCCATTGGCCACATCGTTCGTGAGCGTGTAGATTGTGGAGCTGATAGATCCGGTGTTTTCCAGCGATCCAATTGACGTGCCGCTGCCCAGTAAAAGGGCGGTCGAGGATGCCTCATAGGCCGTTGCCTGAATCGACCCGGTGTTAAGAATGCCTCCTTCGATGGAGACTGTGCCGGTCTCATCGTTCGACCCGTTGATGGATAGAGCGGTCGCATCGAAGCCGATGTTCTGGCCGGTCGCATAAATTGTTCCGCGATTTATCAGTCCCTGGTCATATGAAAATGTTGCGAGGATTTCATCCAAGTCGTCATCGTCGTCGTCATCGGTCGTGTCGCGAACAGTTTCTACAACGCCCGACAAGACGAGTGCTTCACCAGAGTCGGCCTGAATACTCAGCGCTGGTGCAGAGCCGTAGCTGTATATGCGGCCTGCAGTTCGATTTTCATCGAAATCGTCGATTGTGTCCTTTGTCTCGTCGTCTTCGTCCTCTTCGGAGGTGAAGTCGTCCACAGCCCCATTTATCAGCAATCCATGACCGAGGCTTCCGGTGATCCGCACGGCAGTGGCGTTGTCATACAGGTCATCTTCGTCAAGCCGGTCTTCCACGGCCTCCGTGTCGTCGTCGACGTAGATAGGGGCGACATAGTTTGTAGCACTCGTGCTGGTGAATCCTGTAGAGCTGATCGTGCTTTCGATAGTGACGTTCCCGCTGACGTCTCCTTCAATCTCCAGAGCCGAGGCGTTCTGTCCCTGAGCGGTGATGGTTCCGCTGATCAGAACGTCGCCATCGACATCGTCCTCAAATGCCAATCCGCGCGCATTGTCGCCAATCACCGAGATGGTTCCTTGCTGCGTATAATCGCCAGCAAGTGAAGATCCTACAATCACACCTGCGGAGTCATTTCCTTCAATGTAGAGAGTTGATCCGTAATCAAGCAGAATGTCTCCGGTGACTGTCCCGCCGGATGCGACGTTGATCCCGATACGATTGGAGCCTACCGCCAGCGGACCATCATCATCGTCGTCGTCATCTTCGTCTTCACGATCATAATCTTCGTAGAGATCTATCGAACCGATATGAGTGATGTCTGCGGTAACGTCGGCTTGCACGGCAATGGCTGTTACATTGTCAGTGTCTTCGGCGACAATTTCTCCCTCATTGGTGACGGAGTTGTTAGAATCTACTGTGATAGCGGTCGTGCCAGGCTGTTCAGTAAGGTCAATTTCACCATCTTCGGTGACTTCCACATCATCGGCTGAGCCATTATTGGCCGTGGAAGTCTGTACAGGCGTGGTCGTGCTATCGTCGATTTCGACAGCCCAGGCAGGGAGGGCTGTCGACATGAGAAGTGTGATGATCAGCCCACGTGTCATATCTTCCGAAATATTTGCGCGATGGCGTGGCGCGAACAAACTTAAACAATTGTTATTTAATGAAAAATAGTTCATGTATGCGCGCTCCACGTCGACCGATCCATGTGCGTTACGGGAGCGTTTTGTCTGAACTTTGCCAAATTGTGCCGCGTGTCAGCGAGAGTATGTCAGCCTGACACAAAGTCTGGGCGCCTGGTGTCGCACGGCGTGCAGTTGCGCCGCTGTCATGGCTCCGCAACANTCCTGCAACATGGGTGTGGTGATCCACGACAACAGGCGTGTGANTCNNGTTGCGCAAAAATGTCAGACAGTCGCGACGGATTCTTCAGACTGGTCCGTTTAACACCGTGAGTGACATTCGCAGCCAGAATTGCTGAAAAGAGACTAGAATGAAATTATTCGGGAAACGAGCCCGCTGGACAATAACCGTGGCGATTTTGTTGGTTGCGGCGGGGGGCATTTGGTTTGCCAAATCCAACATCGCCAGTTCGACAGCGCCGACTTATGAAACGTCTGTGGCGACTTTGGGCGATCTTGAGGTAACGATTTCGGCCGCCGGAACTCTCACTCCAAAGGAAACCGTAGAGGTGGGCGCTCAGGTGTCGGGACAGCTCCAGGAATTGTTTGTCGATGTCGGTGACGAAGTTGAAGCCGGGCAATTACTGGCCCAGATTGATGCAACCATTGCGGAGAATACGGTAGAAGCCCAGCGCTCCCAGCTGGACTCCTTGAAAGCATCGCGCCGCCAACAGGTCGCGTCGCTAAACCTTGCTCGTGCCGAGGCAGAGCGCGCGGCCATGCTTTGGGAGGCGGATGCGATCGCGAAAGCTGATTACGAAGCCACGCAATCTGAACTGGAAATCGCCGAAGGCAAGCTGGATTCAATTGACGCTCAAATTGCGCAACAGACTTCCAGTCTGAAGGCAGACGAGGCGAATCTTAATTACACGAAGATCTATGCTCCCATTGCTGGCACGGTCGTATCGCTAAGTGCGTCCGAAGGGCAGACGCTGAATGCAAATCAGACAGCTCCCGTTGTCATGACCATTGCAGACCTTTCGATCATGACGGTCGAGGCTGATGTTTCAGAAGCCGACGTGCTGAGTGTTCAAAAGGGACAGGCGGCTTGGTTCACCACATTGGGCGATACGGATCGAAAATGGGAGACTGAAGTCAGGCAAATTCTGCCGACGCCAGAAGTCGTCAACGACGTAGTTCTATACAAGGCACTGCTTGATGTGCGGAATCCGGACGGGATTTTGCGAAGTAGCATGACCACGCAGGTTTTCTTCGTGCAGGGCCGTGCTGATGATGCTGTGCTGATCCCGGTCGCTGCCTTGCAGAGCCGTCCCGAGCGTCCGGAAGGGGGCAGCCGCTCCCGGCAAGCGCGTCCCGTTGGAGCGATCTCGCCAGATCGAAGTGAAAGAGGTGGGCGTAGTGACGCCCTACGTGAGGCGCGTGCACAATACCCTGACGCCACAATGGGAATGGTGCTGAAGCTGAACGCTGATGGCGAAGCAGTGCCTCAGCCTGTTCTTGTCGGACTTCAGACGCGGAGTAGAGCGGAAATTCTCTTTGGCCTTTCCGAGGGGGACGAAGTCGTTACGGGGCAGGTGGAATTGCGTCCAGGACAAACCTCTGAACGGCGAGACAATAACCGTCGTCCACCAATGGGCCCTCCGCCTCCGGCGTAAGGAACAATCGAGATGTCAGAACCTTTACTGCAGCTGCAGAGCATTACGCGCGTCTACGGCAAGGACAGTGCAGAAGTCCGGGCTTTGGATGGCGTGGACCTTACCATTACCGAAGGTGAATTCGTTGCAATTGTCGGACAGTCCGGTTCGGGCAAGTCGACATTGATGAATCTGCTGGGGTGTCTGGATCGCCCGACCGCTGGTACCTATCGCATCCACGGTCAGGATGTATCCAAAATGGACGCGGATGACTTGGCATCACTGCGCCGTCGGACGTTTGGTTTTGTCTTCCAGCGCTATAATCTACTCGCAAATGTCAGTGCACTGGAAAATGTGGAGATTCCGGCTGTATATGCTGGGGTGCGCCAGTCGGAACGAAAGACACGGGCGCGAGAACTGCTTGCGCGCCTTGGGCTGAACGGACGAGAGAAAAGCAGGCCTGGTCAATTGTCGGGCGGCCAGCAACAACGTGTAGCAGTTGCACGCGCCCTCATGAATGATGCTGAAGTGATCCTTGCAGATGAACCTACGGGGGCGCTTGATTCTGGTACAAGTAGAGAGCTGCTGGAACTGCTGGAGGGCCTCCATCAATCCGGTCGCACAGTCATTCTGATTACACACGATCAGAAGGTGGCGGCGCGCGCTGATCGAACCATCGAAATTCGGGATGGAAAAATCATTGCAGACTCGGGAGCAGTTCCGAGATCGAAACCATGTTTTGAGCATCGCACTGCAAGGACGTCCCCTTCCTTTATCCTNCAGCTGACNGAGTCTATCAAGACGGCCTTCAGGTCCTTGCGCGCGAACCTTTTCCGAACCGCGTTGACGCTATTGGGTGTTGTGATTGGTGTGGCTGCAGTCGTTGCCATGCTGGCTGTGGGGCAAGGCAGCCAAAGAGACGTCATGGCGCGGTTTGAAGACATGGGGGCGAACCTGCTGTTTGTTCGTCCAGGCGGTGATCGCGGCGCGCGCATGCGAGGGGATGCGATTGCCACCCTGACATTGGAGGATGCGGATGCCTTGGGTGAGCTCGACAATGTGATCGCAGCAGTTCCTTCGCGATCTGGATCGGCAACATTGCGTAGGGGCAACGCGGATCATCGTGGTTCCGTTGAAGGCGTNTCCGAAGATTGGCTTCTCGCAAANAATCGTAGGGTTGAGTATGGCACATTCTTCACGGCGGAGGATGTAGATCGGAGAGTCGGTGTTGTCGTACTCGGAACGACAACCGCCGGCGAACTTTTCGACAATGTNTCTGACGCGGTAGGCGAATACGTCTTNTTGTCTGGTGCCCCCTTTGAGATAGCCGGCGTTCTGGAAGANAAAGGCGCGAGTTCGTTTGGAAGCGATCAGGACGATATTGCGCTTATCCCAATTACGACTGGCATGATGCGGGTCTTTGGTAGTTCGTACCTTTCAAGCATTACCATTGCAGTCGNGGATACTGATGTCATCTCTACGACAGAGAGCGAAGCCAANACACTATTGCTGGATCGGCATGGAACTGAGGATTTTCGAATACGGAACACGGCCTCAATTCTGGAATCGGTTCAGCAAACACAAAACTCCTTCTCCATGCTTCTCGGTGCGGTAGCGTCAATATCTCTCCTCGTCGGGGGGATCGGTGTGATGAATATCATGTTGGTCAGTGTATCTGAACGCACGCGGGAAATTGGTGTGCGTATGGCTACAGGTGCGCGGCGGTCTGACATCCTNGTGCAGTTTATTGTTGAGGCGGTCGTTGTNTGTGCCCTTGGTGGNATGATTGGCATCCTCTCTGGATTTGGTNTTTGTGCGATACTGGNGAACCTCGGTACGTCTATTGCGATCACGCCGCTTCCGGCAATTCTCGCCTTTTCTACAGCTTTCCTGACTGGGTTTGTTTTCGGCTTCTTGCCGGCGCGCAATGCTTCGCGCCTTGACCCGGTACGGGCTCTTTCGGCGGAGTAACTATGACCAAGATTTCCAGCGTTTCCCTCAGCCTTGCGCTCGCAATAGCGGGGTGTGCGAGCGTCCACGAGTCCACGACATCTTCGTCGGAAGTCATCGTGCCGGNTGCGTATGATACAAATGTTCAAACAAGNGAGAATTTGCCGGAACTCGGTCCGTGGTGGACCAATTTTGGGGACGAGGCACTCAATGCACTGGTTACGGCAGCGCTGGATCAGAACCGATCTCTCGAAGCGGGAATTGCGAATGTTGNGTCCGCTCGCGCCGCTGTCACAGTCGCTGATGCGAAGTCTCTGCCGTCGATTTCGGGTAGTGCCAGCACCTCTGTGAGCTCAGACGCCGGTCTTGACGAAATTTCGAGAAGCGCCCGTCTCTCGGCGAGCTATGAGCTGGATTTGTTTGGGGAAGTCAAAGCTTCGCAGGATGCGGCTCGCGCCAGTCTCGAGTCTGCTGAATACTCCCAGCGCGCGCTGGAACTGAGTATTCTGGCCGATCTGGCTACGAACTATTTTGACTTGCAAGTCGCACGTAAGCAGCTTGAGGTAGCGAAAGAGAACCTNAATATTGCGGAACGCATATTTGATATTGTTGAAGTCCGCTACGAGGCAGGCGANATCTCCGGNTTTGATCTGGCCAGTCAGAAGGCGACGTTGGCTAATGCGAGGTCGCAAATCCCACAAATTGAACAGCAAATCCTTTCGATTGAAACCGCTATTGCTATCCTGGTGGGCGAAACGCCTCAGGGTTTCGAGATCGATAGTGTCGACCTGTATGAGACGAGGCTACCCGTGGCAGATGCCGGGTTGCCCTCTGACCTGCTTACGCGCCGTCCAGACTTGCTTCAGGCTGAAGCAAACTTGAGAGCAGGGCAGGCTGATGTTGTTGCGGCGAGAGCNGCCATGTTGCCCAGCATCGACCTGGGGGCGGGGGTCAGTACGGTGCTGACGTCCTTGTCAGATCCAACGGCAAGCTTGTCCGCTGCCCTGTCTCAGACGATTTTCTCAGGCGGCTCGCTGAAGGCGCAGCTTGAAAGNGCGAAAGCACGTCGCGCAGCACTTCTGGCCAATTATGAGCAGGCAATCCTAACTTCACTACGAGAGGTCGATGTGGCCTTGTCCTCGATCAACACGAGTGCGCTTCGAGAAGAGNAGGTACAAATCGCATTGTCCGCTAGTCGCAATGCGCTTGATTCTGCCGAGCTCAGGTACCGTGTGGGAGCGGACGACCTGACCAGTCTCTTGTCTGCGCAGCAATCTTACTACGCCTCAACTCAAGATGCGCTGGAAGCGCGTCGAGATCGTCTGGCAGCTTCTATCGATTTGTACGTGGCGCTTGGTGGGAGCTACTAGGTGGAGTGAGTCTATAGATTGGAGAGCACCAATTGTGCTGACTCTTCCGGCCACACATCCATGAAATTATAGCCCCATTCAGGCAATTCAATTATCTTCCCGTTCCTCAGCATTGGGGCGGCTCTGCGTGTGCATTCAGTCAAATCGTCGTTGGGATTTAGAATGGTAATTCTGTGCGGGAGAGTCTGAAGGGCGTGCTCTTCCTCTTTCCACCAGGCGAATGCAGCGTGATGGCCCCATTCGTATGCTTCCCCGCCCANGAGATTCATNGCGAATGAGCGCGCCATCATTTCCATAGTCGCGCCAGGACCACGGCGCTCNACGATGCGTTCCCACATGGTGCNGAAACGGGTGCCTGCATCATCCAGCGGAACGGGCTGGAAATAGTCGTTGAACATTTTGTGTTCATCTGGGGTCAGAATAGTCGCTGAGATCATGACAAGGCTTCCGACACGCTCTGGCTGCGCCATCGTCATCGCCGAGATCACTTTAGAGCCGGTGTGGTTTCCGAATAGATAAATTTTGGGGCAGGCCAATCCTGGTCAAGTGGATTTGACCGGACAAATGTGCGTCATCTTCGGCAGGGAAGGCGTTACTTACTCAGCGGTCCAGTCTGCATTCTTCTCACGCGTGAGGCGCATTTCGTATTGGAAACGGTCCGCCCGATAGGTGGCGGTAATGTCCTGAACGGGGCGGCCGGTCTCATCCTGCATGATGCGGTGAATTCTCAACAGCGGAGATCCAGTTGTGACACCAAGAACTGCCGCAACCGCAGGCTCAGCGGGGACTGCCGTGATTGTTTGTGTGGCTTCACAGGGGCGGTGCCCAGCCTTCTCCAGGAGTGCGATCAAGCTCGCTGTTGCCAAATCGTCCTCGGTGTAGGTCTCGGCAATGTCTTCTGGAACGTAGGTTACCAGATAAGAGAATGGCTCTTCAGCAAGCCGGCGCAGTCGCACAATTCGCTGAACGCTGGCGCCGCGCCCCAGCTTCAAGGCTTCTGCTATGGCCGGGCTCGGGCTGACGATTTCGGTGTCCAGCAATTGAACCTCTGTTTCGAGACCCATGCGTTTCAGGCCATCGATCAAGTTCTCAAAACTGCCTTTGACGGTAGGCGTGGACGAGTCATACGTGACCACGGTGCCGCGGCCTCGATAGCGGCGCACCAGGCCCGCAATAGCAAGCTCATTGAAGGCGCGCTTTACGGTGATGCGTGAAACTCCAAGGCGTTGAACAAGCTCTTGTTCAGCGGGCAGGCGAGACTGCGGTGCGACTTCACCCGATACGATTGCGTGTCGGATCTTGGAGTAGATCTGCTGGTAAAGCGGTATGCTGGAGTTCTCATCCAGGTCTTTCGCCGATAGAGCCAATTGCGCGTCTTCTCTCATTTTATCCCGTCCACTTTTCCATCGTACCGAGGTTGACTCATTGCACCTCATATCAGACATCGAACGGCAAACCCTAAAAGGTATACCAATCGAATGGCTTATTCTGCTTTAGCGCTCCAGATCGCATGTCACGCCGTCAACAGTCTGACAGCAAGTGATGCACGCAAGTCAATACTCGGAAAAATTGATGAAATTTCTGCCAAGATTGCCAACTCAAAACGGTTTCTTGGCGCAGATACCAAACTTGTCGTCTTGCCGGAGTACAGTCTAACCGGGTTTCCGTGGGGCGAGACTGCACCGGAGTGAATCGCGAAAGCGGCCTTGGCACCTGATGGACCAGAATACGAGGCGCTTGCCAAAGCGGCCGCAGACAATGGCATTTACCTCGCAGGGAACCATTATGAGACCGATCCGAAGTTCCCGGATTTGTATTTTCAGGGATGTATCATCTTCTCGCCATTTGGCGAACTCGTACTGAGATACCGGCGACTCATCTCGATGTTTTCGCCTTCTCCTTTCGATGTCTGGGACAAGTATCTGGAAATGGTCTGCCTCCAGCAAAGTGGTCCGTTATTTGAGTTAGTGCCGGCTCCGACTGAAGTGCTTGGCTCTGGTGGTCCAGCCTTGGCCCTGGCATCATGACAAATTTGGCCACCGGCAACGGTATCAAGCTGGTGGAGTGGGAGACCGGTCTGCTTCTTGGCAAGGACTGGCAATTTACCCTCACCACCGCTGGGATCATCTTGTTCGTCTCGACCGTTCCGCTTCTGTTTCTGGGGCGGTATCGATATTCCGAGGAAGGTGATTTAGGCGAAGCGCTGACCGAGGCGGAAGAGACCGTCGAGACTGCACACGCCTGAGGAAGCGCTGACTTTCCTCCGCAGTGCGTGCAATTGACGACGTGTGGACTGTCTCTTTAGGAACAGTTCATGGCCCAACACAGAGACCTTCTCACAGCAATTCGCCAGATCACGCGGGCGATCGATCTGAACTCCAAGCGATTGGNGAAGACCACCGGTCTCACGGCGCCGCAATTGCTTGTACTTCAAACTCTGTCGGCAGCCGGGTCGGTCAAGCCGTCAGAGATTGCCCGGCAGGTTCATCTCTCCCAGGCAACGATCACAACCATTGTGGATCGTCTTGAGGCTGCGGGACTGGTGGCGCGCCAAAAGAACGATACCGACCGACGGACAGTCGATATCGTCATCACTGACGCAGGGCGAGACAGTCTCGAAGATGCGCCGGAAGCGCTTCAGGAAGGGTTCCTCAAGCGCTTCGATTCGCTGGAGCTGTGGGAGCAGAGCCTGCTCATCTCATCAGTTCAGAGACTNGCGGCGATGATGAATGCCGGAAGTCTCGATGCAGCACCGATTTTGGATGTGGGCGATCTGCGCCGCGAAGACTGATCAGGTCTCAGCGACTTCAACCATCGTCTCCTGATCCGGCTTGTCCCAGAGCAGGTGGCGATCTTCCAGAACGATCAAATTCTCGCGGCTGATAACCGTGCCACCGGTTTGGTAGCCGAGCAGTTCCTTCGGAGAAATTTCCGGGTGTCGGGCGAGGACCATGGTTTCNTCTGAAGAGAAATTGGTCATTCCGCGTGCGATCTCATCGCCCTTTTCATCATATACGTGGATGACGTCGCCTTTTAGATATTGGCCCTGAATCGAGATGATGTCCTCATGCAGGATATGCTCCGGGCTGTGCGACAGGCTGTTGGCGAGTTCATCGCGGATAACGATACTGCCCGCGATCTGAAGCCGATCTGTCAGCCAGGTTGCCCAGGCAGATGCGGGCTTTGTGTGGGCGAGGCATTTCGTATGCGGGCGTTCGTTGAACAACACCGACGATACCGGCGCTTCGTGTTCTCCATTGGCGATCAGGGTCGTGCAGCCTGCATTCTGGGCCATGTTGGCCGCTTGCATTTTCGTGAGCATGCCACCGCTCCCGAGGCTGCTCGTGCCTTCAGTGACTGCGATGTATTCGCTNACATCGTGGACTTCCTCGACCAGCTTTGCGCCGGGTTCTTCCGGGTTGCGGTCATAGAGGCCGTCGATGCAGGTCAGGATCACCAGATGGTCGGCCTGGATCATCTGTGCAACTTTCGCCGCGAGGCGGTCATTGTCTCCGACGCGAATTTCCTCGGTCGTGATCGAGTCGTTCTCGTTCACGATCGGCAAGATTTCACCCTGTAGAAGGCGGTGAACCGTATTCTTGGTGTTCAGGAAGCGCTTGCGTTCTTCCATATCCTGCAGAGTTACAAGAACCTGCGCGATATCGAATCCAAATTCATGGGCGACCTGCTTGTACGCGTTCAACAAAAGCGGCATCCCGCATGCGGCGGCGGCCTGCTTGTCGCGCAGACCCGCGGTCTCGGGAGTCTCGTTCAGCATGTTCAGGCCCAGCGCAACNGCGCCNGAAGAACAAAGAACGACTTCATATCCGTCGTTCCGTAATTTAGTGACGTCTTCTAATAGCCGTTGCATGAATGCCCAGCGCGGTGTGAGAAGGTCTGGATTGGCTAGAAGGCTTGATCCGATTTTCACGACGATGCGTTTATTGGAAGACAAATTTGGCTCCGGTAGTTGCTTAGGGGCGGACATAAGTAGGTTTGGGTTACGATGCAAATAATTAGCTTACAAAAGACCTTGAGAGTTTCTTCATAGGGTCGATACCAAGGGTAAAGACACGGCATAATTGGAAATTTGACGATACTGAGGCACGAGGTGGAACCTTGTGCTTCTGTAATGGATTGTTTGAATTCTAAACAAATATCATTATCTGGCGCACCAAGCGGACAAAGGAATACTAGGGCATGAAAACACTATTGGTCGGATGCGGGAAAATGGGCGGCGCGTTGCTTACCCAATGGATGCGCGCGACAGAGGATGAATACACCATCGTCGATCCGTTCCTTGACCAACCAGTAGATGGGGCCCGGCTCTTCAAGGACATTAACGCGCTTGGAGCGGAAAAGTTCGATTTGCTGATTGTCGCGATCAAACCGCAGATGATCGACGAGATTTTGCCTGCCTACAAAGATGTGCTCGCCGATACCGGCGCGGTGGCCTCCATCGCGGCGGGATGTTCGGTTGCACGCCTGCAATCCGCACTACCGGGCTATCCGGTCATTCGCATCATGCCCAATTTGCCATCTGCGATCGGAGCCGGTGTTGCCGGCCTCTACGCCAGCGGCGATGCCAAGGATGAACACAAATCCGCCGTCGAGACGTTGATGAAGTCCGCCGGGACCGCTGTCTGGGTTGATGATGAAGACCAGATTGATCGGGTGACGGCGGTGGCAGGCAGCGGGCCTGGCTATGTATTCGAGTTGGCGCGCGCATACATCGAGGCCGCAAAGGATCTCGGCTTCAGCGAGGATCAGGCGACAGACCTGGTACTCGGGACACTTGATGGGTCCATCCGCATGATCCTGCAGACCGGCGACAAGCCGGAAAACCTCCGCAATTCCGTGACCAGTAAGAACGGTACGACGGAAGCGGGGCTCAAGGCCTTGAATGGTGACGGCAAACTGTCAGACCTGCTGAAGGCTACAACTGAGGCTGCCTACAAGCGCGCAATCGAGCTGCGCTAGGCACCTGAACACAAGATCGAAGGATACAAAGTGACCACACTTGATTCCAAATTGAACGCCTACATTTCCGGCCTCGGCCAAAACGCGAAGGACGCGGCCAAGGATTTGCTGACTGCGACGACCGAGCAGAAGAATGAAGCCTTGCGCGCGTCTGCCGCGGCGCTGCGCGAGTCGAAGGACGCACTTCTGGCCGCCAACAAGGCAGACGTTGACAGTGTCGCGGATAGTCGCCCGGAGTCTTTTATTGACCGCCTGCGCCTGAATGATGAGCGCGTGGAGGCGATGGCTTCTGCGTTGGAGCAGATCGCAGACCTTCCAGATCCTGTTGGGCGACTTCTGTCGACAACCGAGCGCCCAAACGGACTGTCCATTGAGCGCGTAGCCGTGCCGATTGGCGTGATCGGCATGATCTATGAGTCCCGTCCGAACGTTGGCGCGGATGCTAGTGCGCTTTGTCTGAAATCCGGCAACGCGGTCATTCTGCGCGGCGGATCGGAAAGCAAGCATTCCACGAAAGAGATCGTGGCCTGCATGCAGAAGGGGCTTGAAGCCGCAGGTCTGCCCAGGGCGGCGGTGCAGACTGTCGAGACGACAGATCGCAACGCTGTGACCGCTCTGCTTCACGCCGTTGAGTATGTTGATCTCGTCATTCCGCGCGGCGGACGCGGGCTGGTTGAGTTGGTTCGTGATGAGGCCAAGGTGCCGACGCTGCTTCACCTGGATGGCAACTGCCACAGCTACATCCATGCAGACGCTGATATAGAGAAGTCGCTGGAAGTCGTCCGCAATGCCAAACTGCGGCGCACCGGTGTATGCGGCGCGACGGAAAGCATCGTCGTGGATCGCGCCATTGCTGAGGCAGTGATCCCGCGTCTTGCAGATGTGATGCAGGGGTGTGAGCTGCGCGGCGATGCCGAGGCCCGCAAGATCGCGCCCGGTCTGGCAGAGGCAACTGACGAAGACTGGTCGACCGAATATCTCGACACGATTGCGTCGGTGAAAGTGGTTGACGGTCTTGATGAAGCCATACGGTTCGTCAGCACGCACTCGTCAGGTCACACGGACGCGATCCTGACCGAGGACAAAGAGGCTGCGCGGCGTTTCATGACCAGCATCGACAGCGCTGTCGTCATGCATAACGCCTCGACCCAGTTCTCCGATGGCGGAGAGTTCGGCATGGGGGCGGAGATCGGCATTGCCACCGGCAAGATGCATGCGCGCGGGCCGGTCGGCCTGGAGCAATTGACGAGCTTCAAGTATCTGGTTCACGGCAACGGCCAAACGCGCCCATAATGAACCTGCAATGATGCGCGGCCACGGGGGGCGCGCTTTTCCGTATTCACGAGAACAGCGAGAGACATATGACAATTAGCGTTCCCGAAATGATTTCGCTTGGGGCCTATTTCGTCCTGATGATGGCTATCGGCCTTTATGCATATAGGGAATCCACAAGCGATGTTTCCGAATACATGCTGGGGGGACGCAACCTTCACCCAGCTGTCGGCGCGCTATCTGCGGGCGCCTCGGATATGAGTGGCTGGATGCTCATGGGTCTGCCGGGCGCCATATACGTCAGCGGATTTTCGGCGGCCTGGATCGCGGTTGGCCTGACCATCGGTGCCTATCTAAATTACCGGTTTGTCGCACCGCGGCTGCGAATCTACACTGAGCTTGCCGACGACTCGATCACGATCCCCGACTTTTTCGAGAACCGCTTCCACGATAAAAGCCATGCGTTGCGCACGATCTCTGCGCTGGTCATCATCGTGTTCTTCACGGTTTATACGTCTTCCGGCATCGTCGCAGGCGGCAAGTTGTTTGAGTCGGCCTTCGGCCTGAACTACCAACTCGGCCTGTTCGTTACCGCTGGCGTTGTGTTGGCCTATACCGTGATCGGCGGCTTCCTAGCGGTCAGCCTGACCGACTTTGTGCAGGGCTGCATCATGTTCATCGCCTTGATCCTCGTGCCAGTGATCGCCTTCTTCGTGGTTGGCGGCTGGAGCGGCATGGAGAGCGCGATCATGTCTGCGCCCGCGCACGTNAACCCGGACACCGGAGGCGTNGGGCCTTCGCGCGAGCAATTCTTCGACATGTGGCCAGAAAGCATGACTGTGCTCGGGCTCATATCATTGCTTGCCTGGGGGCTCGGCTATTTCGGTCAGCCGCACATCATNGTTCGNTTCATGGCCATTCGCTCCCTGAAAGACGTGGCCACCGCGCGTGCNATCGGCATGAGCTGGATGATTGTGACCGTGATCGGCGCTGTCTTTGTAGGGGCGGTCGGCGTGGCTTATGTGAACCAGCACGACCTTGGCGGACAGCTGACAGACGCTGAGGCAATTTTCATTCTGCTGTCGCAGATCATCTTCCATCCGCTCGTCGCGGGCTTCTTGCTGGCGGCCATNCTGGCGGCGATCATGAGTACAATTTCCTCCCAGCTTCTGGTGTCGTCCAGCTCAATTACCGAAGACGTTTACAAGACTTTCTTCNNGCGCGAGGCATCGCAATCAGAACTTGTTCTGATCGGACGCATTGCGACGGTCGCTGTCTGCCTCGTTGCCATTGGTCTGGCCTTTAATCCGAACAGCAACATTCTGGATCTGGTCTCGAATGCATGGGCTGGCTTTGGTTCAGCCTTTGGCCCGATCATCCTGCTCAGCCTGTTTTGGCGNGGCCTGACGCGTGATGGNGCATTGGCCGGCATGATTGTCGGCGCAGTCACGGTCCTTGTCTGGCTCTACGTGCCGNTGCTGCCTTCGGAGAATGGTCCTGTGCCGCTGGAGTCACTCGTGTACGCGATGATTCCCGGCTTCTTCCTGTCGGGTCTTTCGGCCTGGCTGGTCAGCACGATTGGCCGCTCTGTTNAGCCGAAAGTGGCAGACGGATTTGATGTCATGTCCGACACAATGACTCAGGAATCCTGATCTTCAGCCGCCCCTCGGTAACAGAGGGGCGGTGACACATCCCGNCACAGGCGTTATGAAATGATAACGCAAACATTCGGGGCGGAGACCGTCAGGCTGACGACCCCGAAATCAGGAAACGGGTCCAGGGTCGTGAGAAACATCNTCAGGCGNNNCGCNATTCTTTTNACNGCAATCGCGACCGCAGGCGCTTTGTCGCCTGCGTTGGCAGAAGACGGGTACGATTTATGGCTGCGGTATGCGCCACTGGAAGAAGCGTCATACGCGACCCCGCGTCATGTGATGGCCGCCTGTTCAGANNCTTCCGCGACGATCGATGCTGCACTGGACGAGATAGACCGCGCAACTCAGTCCATGCTGGGGGAAGCGCTACCACGCGCTGACACACTGCAGGGCGGCACGCTTGTTTTGGCCAGCCCGGAATGTTCCGGCATGCTGGAAAACTTGCCTCTACNGTCTTCCTACGAGGTTGGCGNGGACGGGTACGCCATCAAGGAAATCCGTCACTCGGGTCGCCAAATTACCTTGATCTCTGCTCAGTCCGACATCGGTGTGCTCTACGGCACGTTCGACTACCTTCAGCGCATGGCACGCGGCCAGAACTTNACTGGCGTCAACATTGTCTCCCGCCCGAAGACCCAATTGCGTCTTCTGAACCATTGGGACAATCTCGACCGCCATGTCGAGCGAGGCTATTCGGGGCAATCCATTTGGGACTGGCACCGGCTACCAGGATATCTGGACCCGAAGTATACGGATTATGCCCGCGCCAACGCGTCAATCGGCATCAATGGCGTCTCCCTGACGAATGTGAACGCGGACGCGACGGTGCTAACGCCGCACTATCTGGAGAAGGTTGCTGCGCTGGCGGACGTGTTTCGGCCATATGGCATCAAGGTCTATCTGACNGCGCGGTTCTCGGCGCCGATGGAGNTGGNTGGACTGCCAACGGCAGACCCGCGTGACCCGGCCGTTCAGGCCTGGTGGCAAGNCAAGGCNNANGAGATCTACACTTATGTGCCNGACTTTGGNGGTTTTCTCGTGAAAGCCAATTCAGAAGGACAGCCTGGCCCGCAGGATTATGGCCGCAGCCATGCCGAAGGCGCGAATATGCTCGCGGCGGCCTTGGAGCCGCACGGGGGAAATGTCATGTGGCGCGCCTTTGTCTATTCGGCGGAAGAACCAGAAGANCGCGTGAAACAAGCCTATACGGAATTTGTGCCGCTGGANGGTCAGTTTGCCGACAATGTNNTGNTTCAGGTGAAGAATGGACCGCTGGATTTCCAGCCGCGTGAGCCGTTTCACCCGCTGTTCGGCGCGATGCCGGAAACCCCACTCATGATGGAGCTCCAGATCACCAAGGAATATCTGGGGTTCTCTACTCATCTCGCGTATCTCGGCACGCTGTGGGAAGAGGTGCTGTCAGCGGAGACTCACGCAACGGATGAGCGCGCGCCGGTTGCCTCTGTCATTGATGGCACTGCGCATGACTACGAGATTACCGGCATGGCCGGGGTCGCGAATATAGGCAGCGACCGAAACTGGTCGGGGTCGATTTTTGACCAGGCGAACTGGTACGCCTTTGGACGTATGGCCTGGGATCCTGACGCGTCCGCCGAGGCCATCGCGCGCGACTGGGCGGAGCTGACCTTCAGCCGTGCGCCCGAAGTCGCTGATATCATCACCGGCTTGATGATGGGCTCTCGTGAGGCCGTGGTGAACTATATGACACCGCTCGGGCTGACCCACCTTATGGGGACGGGCCATCACTATGGCCCAGCCCCTTGGGTAGACGATCTGGGACGCGCTGACTGGACGCCGTATTACTACCACAAGGCAACGAAGGATGCGGTGGGTTTCGACCGGACCGAAACTGGTTCAAACGCTGTCGATCAATATGCCGGGCCTGTCGCGCAGAAATGGGCAGGCCAGGACACTGTGCCGGACGAATT
>NZ_NHCK01000045.1:0-18347 GCF_002172815.1 Hyphomonas sp. TMED31
CACCCTTCTCCAAATGTTGACTAGACCAACCTGCACTTTTTGTATGGCATTACGGGCTGCCATTGTCTCGTTGAGACGTAAAAGTTCAATTCGCCATTTCTGGTCATTGTGCGTGAACTCGAAGTCTAATGTGGACTTCGCTTCTCCAGGTGCTTCGTATGTCGGTACAATTTCTTCCGAGTGGAGAGCTCTAGCAAAGCGCAATTCAAACAAAAAGCTGGTATTGTCGAAAGAAACTCCGCCATTGTGCTCAATTACACTTAGAAGTTCGTTTGCCCAATCTATCCGGCGTAACTCTTCAATAGCTTCGTCTGCCGAAGTGCCCTCTGCTTCTGTGAGAAAATTGAATGGCATAATGAGGACTCCAGTCGGTTCAAAGTTGCGTTGAACGCTATTCATGTATGAAATACGATGAGTATTCATCGTAAGCTAACTTCACTACTTTTCCGCAACAACTGTCATGGAAACTTGCGTGTTTCCTCTCACCGGTAGGCAGGAGGCTGTTTATTGACCACGGGTTCGCCCCTTGACCTCACCCTAACTTGAGCAATTACAAGACAGGCCTCTCACGAATGTCGTGCATGAAAGGCCCGTCCATGATCATCAATCAAATCACCATACCCTGTCTCGATTACTCTGCCAGCGTCGCATTCTATGAGGCGCTTGGCATGGTGCGGATCGTGGAGGCTCCACCGCGCTATGCCCGGTTCGAAAGCGCCGATGGCAGCGGCGCGACCCTGTCGCTCCACGCTGCCACCGCGCCAGTGGGGTCCGGCCCCGTGATCTATTTCGACCACCCGTCCGCCGACGCGCTCGACGCGCATGTCGAGGACCTGAAAGCGCAGGGGATGGTCTTTGAAACGGAGCCCACTGACGAATCCTGGGGCTGGCGAGAGGCGCGGCTGCGCGACCCGGCGGGCAATGAAGTCTGCCTGATGTTCGCCGGAAAGGTCCGCCGCTTCCCGGACTGGCGCATCGATGGCCGGACAGGTTGAGCAAGCCTCCCAATCCTGTCATCCCGGAATTTGCGCAGCAAATGTCCGGGAGCCAGATTGCATAGCCCGCGCACATGTTTCGACTTCGCTCAGCATGAGCGCTCACAGAAGGCGACATGAGACGACACTGGGCGACATATGGTGACACGGGGCGACGAGGTGCGACCTGATCCTGACGGGAGCGCGTTCTCGCGATGGCCGGGATTGGGGCAGGGCGCTTATCCCCCTTCAAATCCGCCCCATCCTGCCGCCATCATTGCGCGGGAAATAAACTTATCCAACCCCTCCGCCGCCTGACATATACTGGCGGGCGATGGAGTGTTCGCTTTTCTCCCCTGTGAAGACCTTGCCGTGGTATCTGTGGCCCGTCTGGCCACTGATCTTNTGGCGCATTCAGCGCTTGCAGGCATGGTTCCGGCGNGAAGCCCCGCCGGGGGCGCAGATGCTGTGGGGCATTGCAGGCTGGGGCGANGTGGTTGTCCTGGCCCTGTCAGATGATTTCACCGGGCGGCGGCGCGCGCCCTTGCCGGGGGCNGAGCCATCGCCCGCCTTGCGCGCCGCGCTGGATGGCGAAGATGTTCANAGACGTCATGTGCCGCTGGTCGGGTTGAGCACCGCACCGCGCGGGCTCGATTTNGGGCCGNGCAGCGCGGCGCATGACCATTTTGCCGACAGGCTCGGCGTGCCTCTGCCCCTGCCGGACACCTGACGCGGCGGCCATTTCCTGACAATCCGGATTCCAAGCTCAAGCGCCTTCACGGGCGTCGCATGTGCAGCTGGCAGTGCGCGGGCCACTTATGGGTGTATTTGNTGAAACTCCCGCTATAGTGGCGCGAAAAGACACTGGAATCACACCTATGAAAGCGGCNGCCCACCCGAACCAGGCTCTCCGGCTGGAGACCCTTCGGAAGTACGACATTCTGGACACAGAGCGCGAGCCGGANTTCGACGAAGTTGTCGAGCTGGCCTCGCGCATNTGCAATGTGCCGATNTCGGTGGTGAATNTGATCGATGAAGACCGCCAATGGTTCAAGGCGGAAGTCGGNATNGGCGCNCGCGAAACGCCGCTCGCCACCTCGATCTGCTCTCACGTCATCCTGAGTGAGGATTACGTNGAGATCCACGACACCCAACTGGACCCGCGCACNGCAGACAATGAACTCTGCACGCCCNCGGACGGGTTGNGATTCTATGCNGGNGNGNTGCTGAAAGCGCCGAATGGCCTGCCCATCGGAACGCTCTGCGTGCTCGACAACAAGCCGAACGCGCTGGACGATTTTCAGAAAAGCACGCTGCACACGCTCGCCCGGCAGGTGATGCGGGANCTGGATCTGCGCCTCGCCTTGAAGAACCAGAAAATCCTGCGCAATGAAATGGACCATCGGGTCAAGAATTCGCTCCAGTCGGTCGCCTCGCTNGTGCGCGTCTACAAGAGCCGCGCTAGGCCGGGCGTGGACATGACCGAAGCCTTCGATGCGATCGGGCGGCGAATTGAGGCGACAGCTGCGCTTCACGAATTGCTGCATGACTCGCCGCTGGAGAATGCGGTGAGCCTTGATGCCTTCCTGGGCCACATCGCCCAATTGCTCGAAGATTCCGCGCCGCCGGGGGTTCGCGTGCATTGCGAGGCAGGGGCCGTCGCTATTCCCACCTCCACGGCCAGCGCCATCGCCGTGATCGTGAGTGANTTCGTCGCCAATTCCATCAAGCACGCCTTCAGCGACGGCCAGCCGGGCGAAATCTGGATCAAGGGCTCTGGACAGGTTGAAGGCGGGCTGCAAATCCTCTGCGAAGACAATGGCGGCGCCGCCAAGCGGCCGGAACCCGCGCCAGGATCGGTCTCNGGTCTCGGCAAGCGCATCATGGCGGCCTCAGCGGCGCAAATCGGCGCGCATCTGGAAAACGGGCCGACGGAAACCGGTTACCGGATGAGGGTGTCCCTGCCAGCCTGNGGCCGGGTTTCCTGAATATTTTCGCAGTTCGCATCCCTCCGAACTGCGTTTTGTGCCAGCGGCAATCGCTTGCCGTTCAGGGTGATGGGCTTGAACTGTAGTATTTACTACAGATGGCGCTGCATCGGGCTCGCGAGCGGTTGAGTGCCCCTTAGGGGGGAGGCGCCCGCGGCGCTGACTTGTTCCCGCATTTCTGGTGAGGTTGTGTCCTGTAGTAATTATTGCAGGTTTGAGGAATTCTGTGACTCAAGCTGCTTGGCACGGGCAACCCGCCCGCTGCTGACACGTATTATTGTTCTTAACCCTTGATTATGCATTTCTGAAGAACAGGTGATCAGGGTTAGACGGCCTGCAATGCGTTGGCCAGCAAAGATGGCCAACTAAAGGGGGATACGGGCAGGATGCTCTCTGACTTGATTTCTTCAGAACTACCCTATCTGCGGCGCTATGCGCGCGGTTTGATGGGGGAGCAGACGAACGGCGACGAAGCCGTCGAAGACATGATCGAGTCGCTCATATTCCGAATCTCCGTTGCCCCGGATCTGAAGTTCAACAAGGCCGACCTGTTTGCCGAACTCGACAAGTCGATCAGCAAGCGCGTCAGCAAGCTGTCCGCAGATAGTGGCATCGGCAAGATCCTGAGCACGATGACGACCATTCAGCGCCGCGCATTGCTGCTGACTGTCGTCGAGGGATTCTCTGTTCAGGAAGCGGCCCGGATACTCACCGTGAACGATACCGATGTCGAGGAAATGCTGAGACAGGCGGAAACCACGATCGCCAACGAAGTCAGCACGTCCGTTCTCATCATCGAAGACGAATCCCTGATTTCCTATCAATTGTCCCAGATCGTGACCGAAGCGGGCCACTCAGTTGTGGGGATTGCAACCACCCACAAGGAAGCCGTCGACCTCGCCGCTGAGACAGAGTTCGGGTTGATCCTGTCAGACATTCGCCTGGCTGACGGATCCATTGGAATTGATGCTGTGAGAGACATCCTCGGCGCGATGGAGAACCCGGTCCCGGTGATCTTCATCACCGCCTATCCGGAAATGCTGTTGCAGGGACAGGACGAGGAACCGTCCTACCTGATCCCGAAACCCTTTGAACCTGTGCATGTTCGAACAGTCGTCGATCAGGCCATTCTCTCGGCCTATCTGGGCCAGCCAGCAGCCTGACCCACACGAATCGTGCAGGTCAGGCCACGCCTGTTGGTTAGAACGCGACACGAATACCGACGCGAATGTTTCGGCCCGGTGCCGGCACCGAATCCTTCAGGACCGATGTGGAATAGCGGACTTCCTCATCCGTCAGATTCCGGCCTTCCACGAAGAATTGCGTGCCTTCCTTGCCAAAGCCAAGCTCTGACAGATTCACAGCACCGCGCAGGCCGGTCATGACATATCCGTCTGTTGGCANAATTCCGGTGCCCGGATCATCCTGATCGGCAGCGGCNGTGACGTTGACCCCGGCGGACCAGAGGCCCCAATCGGCATCAAGCGCCGCGTGGAATGTCATCGGCGGCAGGTAAGGCACATTGCCCCCGTCATCCAGTTCGCCATCGACCAGGTCGAGGCTGGCAGAGGTGACCCAGTTTGCGCCCAGCAATCCCTCGGGGAAGCGGGCTTCGGCTTCGATCTCTGCGCCTGTGAAGCTCGCGCCCTGTTGCTGGAACAGGAAGACCGGAAGTTCATCCAGTTCATCCACTTCAACGCCATCCTCCAGCACCACGCCGGGTGTCAGGTAGATAAAGCCGTCAAAGTCAGCATGGAAGATGTTCCCGCTGATGCTGAAACGGTCATTCTCCCAGCGGAGCGAGGCTTCGATATTCGTGCCTTTCTCCTTGCTCAGTGAGGCGTTGCCAACCTCATACTGACTGGTCGCGAGGTGCGGACCATCTGCGAACAGCTCGCTTTCGTTTGGCGCGCGCTCGGTATAGCTGACCAGGCCGCCGATCCACCAGCCGGACTCCATATGCTTGTGCGCGCCCGCTGATGCGCTGAACAGGTCGAAGCTGCGTTCGCCCTGAATGTCATTGTCGAGCTCGGTATTGTCGAAGCGGAGACCACCTTCAAGTACGGAATGATCTGCAAATTGCAGGGTTTCAAACAGGAAGGCCCCAAAGGTCTTGGTGGATGTTGGTGTCAGGAAGGCTTCGTCGCCGTCTGCGCTGAAATCCTTGTCCAGGAATTGAACGCCAGCCGCGCCGACAAATTCGCCGAATGCATGACCAAGCTCAAGGCGGCCCTCAGTTCCCTCAGTGGTAAACACGGTGCCCGGCTCACCTGCGCCTTCGAACTCGATATGCTCATAGTCCGCATAGGACAGGTTGCCGGCAATGTGCGTAAGCGGGCCGGCATTCAGCTTGGCGCCACCGCGAATGTCATAACGGGTCTGCTCCAGATCAATGAACGGGGATTCTTCCTCGTGCTCGTGCTCGTGATCTTCGTCGTCATGATCTTCATCGTCGTGATCATCCTCATCATCATGATCATCGTGCTCTTCTTCCTCATGATGATGCTCGTGGCCTGGCAACCCGTAGCTGGACGTCTGCTGGCGGATGGCAAAGCCCAGGAACGCGTCATCACCAACCCAAGAGAAGCCGGCTGAATAGGTTTCGGATTGGAGGAAGGAATTCTCCATCGTATCACGAATTTCTTCACCCTCGTGCTCGTCGTGATCATGGTCCTCGTCGTCATGATCTTCATCGTCATGATCATCTTCATCATCATGATCATCGTGCTCGTCTTCTTCCATTGCTCTCAGCAGAGATGACTCTGCAAAGCCCGGAATGTCATAATCGCCAAAATCGCGTGCGGATGCTGACAGTGTCAGAACGAATGGGCCGGTCGCGAAGCGCGCCTTGCCGCCCAGCTCCGAGCCTTCATTTNCACTGTTGTTGGCGGCAAANCCGTCAAAGGAGACCGGTTCATCGGGCAGGCTTTCAACGATCAAGCCATCGATCACATTGACCACACCACCGATCGCCTGACCGCCATAGGCCAGCGCAGCTGGTCCGCGAACGATCTCGATCTTTTCGGCGTCGATGCCGTCGGTGGCGACCTGGTGGTCCGGCGACGCGGCGGAGGCATCAATGGTGCCGATCCCATTTGTGAGAACGAGTACGCGTTCCGCGCCAAGCCCCCTCAGGACCGGGCGGCTGGCCCCCTGACCGAAGAAGGTGGTCGAGACACCCGCTTCCGTGGACAGCGTATCACCGAGCGTGCCGGAGAGTTTTTGAACCAGTTCACCGCGGTCGATGGCGGTGACATTGCCGACCATTTCATCTGATGTGCGCTGTGGGCCAACGCCAGTGACGATAATGGTATCGAGGGTTTCAGGCGCTTCTTCCTGTGCGAAGGCAAAGGGACTTGCGCTCAACAGGAGCGACGTCGCGATGACGCGACGAGAGACTGGGAATTTCATGATTGGAGGGTCCTTCAGACAATAGACGTGCCGCCCGAAGGCGGTGACAAATGGCTTCTATTGTTGAAGGGGTGGAGGACTTCGCGGAGGCGGCGCGCGCCCCGGCGGACGGGTCCAGTTGGCGGCAGAAATACAGGGCTCAGTTGCGCCGGGCGCAGGCGGCAAGACGAATGGCTCGCTTGGCGCCGCGGGCAACAGGATCTGATCTGTGGCAATCACACTGAGTTCGCATGCNGCGCCGTAATGGTCATGCGGTTCATCTCCATGCTCCGCCGCATGGCCGAGTGCGTGCGCCTGCACGAAAACGAACAGCGCTGCCAGAAGGGCCAGGTAGAGGGTCCGATGGCGATGAAAGCTCATGGTTACGCTGTTACATTTTCGAAATGAACGCCGCAAGCATGAAGCTGTGCCAATTACATTACGATACGCATTAACCGCGCCGGTTTTCACGCTTCAGTAACCAAGGCAGCCCATCTTCGCGAAAGTTAATGAAACGCGGTGTGTTGTTAAGAGGATGTAGCATGTCAAAGAAAGCTGTGCGCTGGGGCGCAGACGTTGGATGCCAGACAAAGGTGAAGCCGCTGGAGATTCGCAACGACCTTTCTGATCATGGTCTGAAGGGCAAGCGCGCCCAGGGATATCTCGGGTTGAGTCGCCAGATCACCAAGGTGACCGCAAAGAAGGACGGGCGTGATGGCCTGCCCATGTCTGAGGCNGCGACCCCTGATGAGTGGAGCGAATGCGAACAGCAGATTGCTGAACGCGCAGAAGACGTTCGCCGGGGCCTTGGCACATGGCTGACNACGACNGCTGCGTCTGTCCGCAACTATATTGCTGACTACACGCCCATCGACATCTATCCCGACCAATTGCGTGAGGCGATCAAGACGGAAGAAAACGAATATCGCCACTACGAACTGGATGATGTGAACGAGGCGAAGGAAACTCATTCGGCCGCGATCATCGAGCTCCAGCAGTTCAAGCTGCGCCACGGTGATAGAATCGGCGACCGGACGCCGGACATCAAGAAGAATGTCGAGCAGGCCGTCGCGATCTTGATTTTCATCATGATCCTTGAAGGCGGTTTCAACGCGCTGTTGTTCAAGGACGCTCAGGCAAATGGCCTGATGGGCGGCCTGATGATCGCGTTCGGTGTGTCTGCTGTGAACGTCGTGTTTGGCGTGATCGCGGGCTTCTTCGGCTTGCGTTATCTCAATCACCCGGCGCTGCCAGCGAAGATCATGGGCGGTGCCATTGCGATGATCTTCATTCTCGCCGGCATCTTCCTGAACTTCTTCGTTGCCCATTTCCGGGACGCCGTGGAACTTGGCCTGCTCGCCGCCACCGAAGCCGGAACGCTGGGCTCATTCTCGATGTTCTCTATCGCGCCGGGCGAAGTCATCTCGTCAATGTTCCCCAACATCTTCGCGCTGGAGAGCTTCCTGGCTCTTGGCCTGCTTTTCATGGGGCTCGCCGTGTTCGGCCTGGCCATCTATGAGGGCTATGATCGTATCTCCGATCGTTATCCGGGGTATGGCCGCGTCTGGCGGAAAGAACGCCGCGCCTATGAGCGTCGTCAGGAGGTCCGCAATGGCGTTCGCGATGACCTGTCTGACTATTTCTCGAATTGCCGTCTCTGGTTCGAGACTCAGCAATCGCGTCACGTTGCGGCGAAACGCGAGATCGANAAAGCGATGAATTTGCTGGAAACGCGCCGTGATTACGCATCCGCCATCGCGGCCCGCGCAGCNGATCAGGAGCGCAGCCTGAAAGTGGCATACCGTCAGGCTCACCGCCGCGCNCGCAATGCCAATNGGGACCGNCTGGGCGATCAGGCNCCTTGCCCGGAATACTTTAGCGAAATCGTCACACCGCAACTGCCGCCCTTCGATTATTCAAAGGAACGCGAGCAGGCCAACAAGGCGATTGCGGCGATNGACAATAACATCAAGGCNCTGAACCAGACCAGGGAATGGCTTGAACAGCACATCCAGCAAGTCCAGAAGGGCTTGTCTTCCATCGAGAAGAAAGTTGCTGACGAAATCAGCAAGGTCCGCGACGCCAANGGGGCAACACATGTCCCCGTTGATCAGGCTCGCCGCGCCTAGGAGGAGTAGACAGGGATGCCACGTCGCAGAAGTGACCGAGGCCCATGGTTCTGGCGCGGAATGATCGCGCTGATGCTTGGGGTTGTCTTTGCATTGTTCGCCCTGGTGGCGTTCAACCAGCCGCCCACGCTGATGGCGGAGACCAGTTGCCGGGTTGACCGGAATGATCCGGCCCACACGATCATCCTGATCGATCAATCGGACCCCTTCAATCCAAATGATCTGGATTGGGTTTATGAATTCGTCGACGCCGAGGCGCGTGCCTTGCCGAAATATGGCCGGCTCACCGTCATGATCCCGAATGCGGNCAGCCCCTACGATCCCAAAGTGGTGCATTATGCCTGCTCGCCGGGGAGCGCGTCCGAGGCAAATCCGATCTTCCAGAATCCGAAAATGGTAGAGCAGACTTGGCAGGGGCAGTTCTATGCGCCTCTGCTGGAGAGCGTGGAAGCGGCCCTCATGGACACGCGTCAGCCCAGCTCACCTCTGATCGAAGCTGTTTATTCTGTTGCAGATCGCGCTGACTTTCAGCCAGGCGAACGCGGCCGCAGAGTGGTTCTGGTGTCAGACCTGATGCAGCACTCTGACGGGTTCAGCTTCTACCGGGCCGGGGCAGATTACGAAGCGTATCTGGATAGCGAACTGGCCGAACTGAAACCGAGACTGGATGAGGCTGAGGTCGTCGCGCGGATCGTTCCCCGCCAGATTTATGACCTGCCCGTCGCGGACGTGAAAGCCTTCTGGCGGGCCTATTTCGATGAGGCAGGCGCCGAGTACGGTTCGGTAAATTAGCGGGAATAGACGGTTNGATCTTCGCTGAGTGGTCCTGAAATTGCATGGTAGGGTTCAAAATCATGCAGAAATTGGACTCAACCGATGGTCTCGCTCAAGAATGTTTCTTTCGCCTCATTGGCTTCAGCGCTGGTANTGGCAGGGTGCGCAACCGCGCCACAGGATGATGGTGCAAGCGCAGCTGCCGCGCAAATTTCGGCTCGCCAGCAGGAATATCTCAACGCATTCAATGCGCCGCGTAATCCTGTGCGAGCCACCCAGACCGGCATTCGGCCTGGCTACACTTTTGTCGGTATTGCTGAAACGGATATTGCCGAACCGCTGAACTGGCGAATTCTCGCGCCCAACGGGGCNGTTGCCGCNGAAGGCATGACAATTCCTCAAGGCTTCCATGAGGGCTCCAATGCCNACATTCAGCTGGTCATCACAGATGCTCTGAGGACCCCGGCGACCCAGNTGGTTCTCGACGTCGAAGGTGTCGGCAAGAGCCACCCTTTCGATGTCTCTGAGAACGTCTTCAACAAGCTGAAATACGATACNCTCCGTTATTTCTATCACAATCGCGTCGCTGTTCCGATTGAAGCGGAATATGCGGGCGGNCAGCAATGGGCGCGCCCTGCCGGCCATGAACGAGAATTGCTGACCTGCTTTTCCGGCACGGACAAATATGACGTNAAATGGCCGGGATGTGACTACAAGCTGGATGTCAGTGGCGGATGGTATGATGCCGGCGACCACAGCAAATATGTCGTGAATGGTGGTGTCAGCGTGTGGGCGCTGCTGAACGCCTATGAGCGCGGCACGAAAGGGTTTGAAGACGGCGCCGCCAATCTTCCGGAATCCGGGAACGGCCTGAATGACCTGCTGGATGAGGCACGGGTCAACATCGACTATATGCTGAGCATGCAGGCAAAGCCGGGTATGGAAGCCCCCATNCTTCGGGGAAACATGTCCGGCCANTGGGANACCGCTGANCCCGAACTCACCGATGTGTCGGGCATGGTGCATCACAAGTCCGGCGATACGAGCTGGCCGGACTTTCCCGTCATGCCACATGAGAGCAATCGTGCGCGTGCGCTGGCACCTCCATCAACGGCGGCGACCCTTCATGTTGCCGCGGTGGGCGCGCAGTGCGCCCGTGTTTTCCAGGGANTCGATGATGCCTATGCGAACAAATGTCTGTCCGCAGCAAAGCGCGCCTACAAGGCAGCTCAACGCCTGCCGGATGTTTACGCGTACGACAACATTCCCGGAAGCGGACCGTACGGGTCCACGGATGTNCGGGAAGAGTTCTATTGGGCAGCTGCTGAACTGTACGCCACAACAGGCGCGGCCAAGTATGCAGACGATCTGAAGCGATACCAGTCGGAGCTGGATCAGTGGCCGATCAGTGAGTATCAGCAACCTTCCTGGAGCGCGACATCAGGCTATGGAATTCTCACCCTGTCCCGGTTTGCACCGGACGAGGATATCCGGGCCGAAGCTCAGGCAGCGCTGTTGAACACCACAAACGGATATGTCCAGCAGACCAGGTTTGAAGGCTATCAGATTCCGATGAGCCGCGGTGTCTGGCCGTGGGGCTCGATGGGCTTGCTGGGCAATCGCGGCGTCATGCTTGGCACCGCGTATGATTTGACTGGAGACACGCGGTATCGTGATGGCGCTCTGGACCTGCTGGACTACGTTCTCGGTCGGAATCCCCGCGACCTCTCATACGTTGCCGGTCATGGCGAAAACGCCTTCAAGGCGCCGCATCACCGCCATTGGGCCGGAGCTCAGTATGAAGGTTATCCGCTACCGCCACCCGGCGCTGTCGCGGGCGGTCCGAACAATACCGATCCTGCCGGNCCTGTTGCGCGCGTGATCTTCGATCAGTGCCACGCCCAGACCTGCTACGCCGATCATGTCGATGCGTACTCCCTGAACGAAGTTGCCATCAACTGGCAGGCAGTGACCTTCTGGCTTGCGGCCTGGGCCGATGACATCGACCGCGCCGAATANGGCCTAGTCTTCAAACGTGCCAATCACGGGCACATGGTCGGATGGCTTCTCAAGTTCCCGGGCCTTGCGATAGATCTCCACCGACTGGAGCCTGTCGCAAGCCTGTGGAGAGCAGAGCAGGTGATCGATNCGGATNCCGTGATCCTTCTTGAAGGCGCCGCCCTGATAGTCCCAGAACGTGTATTGATGCGCCCGGTTGTCGGTTAACTCAAACGCGTCGGCGAGGCCGAGATATTTCAGTTTCCGGAATTCGGCCCGCGTCTGGGGCAGGGCGAGCGCGTCATCCTGCCAGACGGTTTCATCCCAGCAGTCTTCCGGCGTAGGAATGCAATTGTAGTCGCCGCACAGGACAAAGGCTTCGTCCTGTTTCAGCAGGGCGCGCGCATGCTGTTCNAGCGCGTCCATCCATTCCATCTTGTAGTCGTATTTCTGGCCGGGCGCCGGATTGCCGTTTGGCAGATAGAGCCCGCCAACCCGGATCGGGCGGTCGGCGAGGATCAGCGCCTCGATATAGCGCGCCTGTTCGTCCTCGATGGTCGGCAGACCCTTGGTGACGTCCTCGATCTCGTGCTTCGAGAGCAGGGCAACGCCATTATAGCTCTTCTGGCCGAGCACTTCACAGTTCCAGCCCCGCTCCTCCAGCTCCATNTACGGAAACGCATTCGTCTCGCATTTGATTTCCTGAAGGCAGACGACATCNCAATTGATGGCGTCCAGCACTTCCAACACTGTGGGAAGGCGGGCCTTGATCGAGTTGACATTCCATGTGGCGATACGCATGGCTGTTCTTTAGCAGCTCCGGGCCATTGTTCCAGCGTGGGCTGCTGTATATATGTCGGGAAATCTTCGAGGAGAGACGCATGTCGCCAAGCTGGATTCAATTGCTGATCGTTGTGGTCGTCGCGCTTCTCCTGTTCGGTGGTCGGGGCCGGATTTCGTCCATCATGGGTGATATGGCCAAAGGCATTGGCGCTTTCCGCAAGGGCCTGAAGGACGAAGAAGAGACCAAATCCGTCGAGAAGGACGAAATGGTCGACGTCACCCCAAAAAAGGACGAGACGAAGGCCTCGTCATAAGCTGCCGACTGGAGGGCGCTTAATATGCTGCCCGGAATCGGGTTTTCCGAGCTTTTGCTGTTGGGCCTTGCGGCGCTGATNATTGTCGGCCCGAAGGACCTGCCGATGATGATGCGCCGAATCGGCCAGTTCGTCGGCAAGGGCCGCGCAATGGCGCGGGAATTCCAGGCCGCGTTCGAAGACATTGCCCGCCAGAGTGAGNTGGACGAACTCCGCAAGGAGATCGAAGACCTCAAGCGCGAGAACACGATGAAAGAGGCGCAGGACGATCTTGCCGCGTTCGAGGCGGATGTGAATTCNGCCGTNATGGAAAAGACCTCCGCGCCGAAGCCCNCGCCAGAGCCTGANGCNGGGANNGACGCGCCTGACACCGCGCCGAAAACCGGGGGGGATGCCACGTGAACACCGTCCCGCCCAAAGACGAACAGCCTGAGATCCTTGATGATGAAGTTGAGGCAAGCCGTGCGCCCCTGCTGGAGCATCTGACAGAGCTGCGCTCTCGTCTGATCCAGTCTCTTGTGGCGCTGATGGTCGGCACGATTGCCTGCTTCTTCTTTGCGCAGGAAATCTTCGAGCTACTGCTCGCGCCCTTCGCGCTGATGGCAGAATCGATCCGCGGGTCGAAGCTGGAATTTGTCTACACCGCGCCGATGGAATTCTTCTTCGCCAAGCTGAAGCTGGCCTTGTTCGGCGGCATCTTTCTGGCGTTTCCATTCATGGCCTGGCAGCTCTACAAATTCGTGGCGCCGGGGCTCTACAAGAACGAGCGCGGCGCATTCTGGCCCTATCTTGTCTTCGCGCCTGTCTTGTTCGTGGCAGGTGCCACTTTCGTCTATTTTCTGATGTTGCCCATGCTGGCGCGTTTCACGGTCGGGATGGAGATTCCAGACAGCGACATCGCCAACATCACCATGTTGCCGAAAGTCGCGGATTATCTGTCTCTCGTCATGGCGCTGATGCTGGCCTTCGGCATTTCGTTTCAGTTGCCGGTTGTTCTGACCCTTCTGGGCAAGATTGGCGTTGTGTCGTCTGACGCCCTCTCCAAGGGACGGAAATATGCGATTGTCGCCATCCTGGCATTTTCAGCCTTCTTCACCCCGCCAGACATGATCTCGCAGGTCTTGCTGACCATTCCGGTCTATTGCCTGTATGAGATTTCGATCTGGTGCGTGAAGATGATCGAGAAGAAGCAGGCCGAGGCAGACGCCGACGCCGCCTGATCAGGCAGGCTGCTAAGCATATCCCACGGTTGCAGGCTGGCGCGGTGCGGATTAGAGCATTGCCCGACTGACCAGACAGGACGACAGCCATGTTCGATATCCGCGCCATCCGAGACAATCCCGACGCGTTCCGCGCCGCCTGGAACCGGAAGAAGCCGGGCCTTGGCGACTCCGTGGACGAGATCCTGGCGCATGACGGCGCTGTGCGTACGGCGGTGACCGACAAGCAGGAAGCCGAAAAGGCGCGCAACGAAACCTCCAAGCTGATCGGCAAGGCGAAGGCCTCGGGCGATGAGGCGGAGTTTGAACGCCTGCGCAAGGTCGTGGCCGACGCCAAGGACACGATTGAAGCGGCGGGAGAACAGGAAGAAGCTGCCCGCAAACTGCTGGACGACCTGCTCTATGGCTTGCCGAACATCCCGCTGGACGAAGTGCCGGAAGGGCAGGACGAAGACGGCAATGTGGAACAAGCCCGCTGGGGCGAGCCGAAATCCTTTGCCTTCGACGTGAAAGACCATGCCGATCTCGGCGAAGCGCTCGGCATGATGGATTTCGAGACCGCCGCAAAGATGAGCGGCGCGCGCTTTGTGTTGCTGAAGGGCAAGCTGGCCCGGCTGGAGCGCGCCCTCGCCGCCTTCATGCTGGANNTGCAAACAGAAGAGCATGGGTATACGGAATGCTCACCGCCCGTTCTGGTGAAGGACCAGGCGCTGCTCGGAACGGGTCAATTGCCGAAATTTGCGGAAGATTTGTTCAAGACGACAGTTGAACATTACCTCATCCCCACGGCCGAAGTTCCGCTGACGAACATTGTCCGCGACGGCATCCTCGAACCCGGCGAACTGCCGAAACGGTTCACCGCGCACACGCCATGTTTCCGGTCCGAGGCTGGCAGTGCAGGGCGCGACACGAAGGGCATGATCCGGCTGCACCAATTCAACAAGGTGGAGCTTGTCTCGGTCGTGGCGAACCAGGAGGAAGGGCTGAAGGAGTTGGAGCGCATGACCGAATGCGCCGAGGCGATCCTGAAGAAGCTCGACCTGCCATTCCGGCGTATGCTGCTCTGCGCAGGCGATATGGGGGCAGGGGCGCGCAAGACCTACGACCTCGAAGTCTGGTTGCCGAGCCAGGACACCTATCGCGAAATCAGTTCGTGTTCGTACTGTGGTGACTATCAGGCCCGCCGCATGAATGCGCGCTATCGCCCGGAAGCCGGCGCAAAGCCTGAATTCGTCCACACGCTCAACGGCTCCGGCCTCGCGGTTGGTCGCACGCTGGTGGCGATCCTCGAAAACTATCAGAACGAAGACGGCTCCATCACCGTCCCGGAAGCCCTGCGCAACTACATGGGCGGCCTTGAGATGATTTCGGCCTAATCCCCCTCCGACCCGCTGGCGCGGCCCACCTCCCCCGCAAGCGGGGGAGGATGAAACGGTACGCGCGGCATGATATCCTCCCCCGTTCACGGGGGAGGTGCCCGACAGGGCGGAGGGGGAAATGCGGGACAACGAAAAGCTCACCATCAAGCAGGCGCGCCGGTTACGCCGGACTATGACCCGGGCAGAAGTTATTCTGTGGCAGCACCTACGTCGGCGTCAGCTGGCAGGGTATCGGTTTCGGCGTCAGGTTCCGGTCGGGCCGTTCATCGCGGATTTCGCTTGCGTTGATGCAAGGCTGCTGGTGGAAGTGGATGGAGACACCCATTCTGAAGACCACCAAATCGCTCATGATATGCGGCGAACTGCCTTCCTGCAGGCGAAGGGGTGGCATGTTCACCGGGTCTGGAATAACGACGTGTATGACAATCTTGAAGGCGTGTTGGACGGTGTGCTTCTTCAGTTGCGGAATCAAAACGTAACCGAAGGATGAGTGCCCCCTCCGCCCTTCGGGCACCTCCCCCGCAAGCGGGGGAGGATTGAACGCGGAGCAAGGCAAGTATGAGAATTCTCCTGACCAATGATGATGGCATCAACGCGCCGGGGCTGGCCGTGCTGGAAGATATTGCGCGGGAGATTTCCGATGATGTCTGGATCGCTGCGCCGGAGGAGGAACAATCCGGCAAGGGCCGCGCGATCTCGCTGACCCATCCTGTGCGCACGCGTGAAGTGGGCGAGAAGGCCTGGGCTGTGGCAGGCACGCCGTCAGACTGCGTGTTGCTGGCAACTCAGAATCTGATGCCGGAGAAGCCAGACCTCGTGCTGTCCGGCGTCAATCGCGGCCAGAANATNGCNGAAGACACCAGCTTTTCCGGCACCATCGCGGCCGCCCTGTTCGGNATGCANNTNGGCATNCCNTCCATCGCGCTCAGCCAGTNGCAGAGCTTTCGTGANCGCGGCTCCCTGCCTTGGGATACGGCCCGCGCCTGGGGCAGCCGGGCNATCAAACCGCTGATCGACATGCGCTGGCCGGATGATGTCGTGATGAATGTGAACTTCCCGGATGTGGAGCCCGATGATGTGAAGGGCATCCAGATCACCCGTCAGGGCTTCCGCGACGAATCCATCATTCATACAGATCGCCGCGAAGATTTGCGCGGCAATGANTATTACTGGATCGGCTANANGGGAAAGCTGTCCAAGCCGGANGAGGGCACCGATTTGCGGGCGATCTATGATGGCTATGTCTCGATCTCACCGCTTCATGTGGACTTGACGCACGACGCGTTCCTCCAGACGCTGCGGGAGTCATGGAAGAACTGACCGTCGACCCGTTCCGCGCCGCCCGCCTCGTCCTGCGTCTCCGNCAGGAAGGGGTAACGGATGACGCGGTCCTCGGCGCGATGGAGACGATTGACCGCGGNGCCTTCGTNGATGATCCGGAGNTGAAACAGCTCGCCTTTGCNGATTGCGCGCTNCCCATTCCNTGCGGCCAGACCATTCCGAGACCGGCGGCCATCGGCCAGCTGCTCCAGGCGCTCGCGCTGGGGCGTCNGAAAGNGGCGCGTGTCCTGCTGATCGGTGTCGGCTCTGGCTATATCGCTGCTTTGGCCGGGTATCTCGCAGCGGATGTGTTCGGCGTGGAGCGTTACAATCGCCTGACAGATCATGCCCGCCAGCGGATTGTGAAGCTCGGCCTCGACAATCTGGCCGTGCGGCATGGGGACGGACTGGAAGGCTGGGCCGAGCGCGGGCCGTATGATCGCATCCTGTTCACCTCCGTGATCCAGCATGTGCCGCAGACCCTGTTCGACCAGTTGAATCCGGAGGGATTCGTGGTCGCGCCGATGGTAAAGGATGGCCGCCAGCAGATCGCCAGAATTGCGCCAGATGGCACGGAAAAGTGGTCTGGNCTTGCCCATGACCTGCCCATGCTTGTGGAGGGGCGTTCCCGCGCCCTTTGATGTCGGTTGTTTCATCTGCAGGGCTTGTTTGCCAATGCAACTGCCCACAGCTATAGGAGCAACACATTTTCAGGGGTCTACGGGAGAACACCACATGCTGACCAGACTTGCCACGCTGACTGCAGTTNCCGCTGCTGCAACCCTGCCAGCTTTCGCTCAGGCCGCTCCAAGCGCCGCAGGCCCCAGCATCATGAGCCAGGTTCTGCTGTTCCTGCCTCTGATCCTGATCTTCTACTTCCTGCTGATCCGCCCGCAGCAACAGCGCGCGAAAAAGCACAAGGCNNTGATCGAGGGCATCAAGAAAGGCGACACGATCGTCACCTCCGGTGGCCTCGTCGGCAAGGTGACCAAGCCGGGCGATGATGAAATCACCGTTGAGCTGGCCGATGGCGTGCGCGTGCAGATCATCAAGCAGATGGTGATTGATGTGCGCGGCAAGAATCAGCCGGTTGCCGCCAACGACTAAGCGCTTGCAGGGCCGAAAGCCGGCCCGCTGCATGACAAGGATTCCCGCATGCTTCAGTTTCCACCGTGGAAAGTCGCTCTCGTTCTCCTGACACTGGCATGGGGCGTCGTGATGGCCCTGCCAAACGTTGCCAATATGGACAACGCGCCGGGCTTCATGCCGAAGAAGGGCGTCAATCTCGGCCTCGACCTTCAGGGCGGTGTCTATCTGATGATGGAGATCAACCCGGATGAGGTGATTGCGAACCGGCTGGAAGTGTTTGCNGGCGANGTGCGCAGCGCGCTCAGCAATGTTGCGCCGTCCGAGCGTATCGGACACCTGCCGGAGATCAGCGGTCGCCAGCTGGANATCAAACTGACGCGCCCGGACGCCGAAGGTAATTTCCCGATGGATGAAGCCCTGCGCCGCATCCGCAAACTGAACAGCAATGTCGAAGGTGCCATCGGCGGCGCCAAGACATATGAAATCGAAGCATTGGGGACGGACCGCATTCTCGTGACCGTGCCTGCAGCGTCCGAAGAGGCGCTGATGAAGGACGCGCTTGGCAAGACGATGACAATCGTCCGCCGCCGGGTCGATCCGGATGGCGTTTCGGAGATCGCAATCACTCCACAGGGCAATGACCGGATCATTCTGGAAGCGCCGGGCGAACCTGACCCGCAGCGCCTGAAAGACCTGCTCAGCCGCGATGGCAAGATGACCTTCAATCTGGTCGACAACAGCCCGTCGGCCATTACGTCAGCTCAGGCCGGGGTGCCTCGGGCGGGGTATCGGCTGCTGGAAGGCCCGACCACCGGGCCACTGTTGGTGCGCAACATTCCCGAAGTCACCGGCGCAGACATCGCCAACGCGGCCCAGGGCTTTGATGAGGGCAATCGCCCTCAGATCAATTTCCGCCTCAACAGCAATGGCGCGCGGAAATTCTACGACACGACCCGCAACAATTCCGGCAAGTTGTTTGCCATTGTCCT
>NZ_NHCK01000046.1:0-35296 GCF_002172815.1 Hyphomonas sp. TMED31
AGGCGGGGAAGGGGGAGGCTTCAAGAACCCCAAGGATGTTGCGTCGATGGTCCTCATTCCGCTCGTTTGCGAGCATGTGAGCGTGCCCGTCGTGGCGGCTGGCGGTATTACGGATGGTCGTAGCATGGCCGCAGCTTTCGCCCTTGGCGCCGAAGGCGTGTTGATGGGCACCCGCATTCTGTCTTCCGAGGAAAGCCCGGTCCATCAAAACTGGAAGGACGCCATTTTTGAGGCTGACGCCACCGATACGGTCTTTCTGAACCGGTCTGGCCCTGGTCCAGCTCTGCGCGCCCTGCGTACGGAGCGTACGGAACGCATTCTGAATGAGGGTGTGGAGAATATATTTGGAGAGTTTGCGGGCACGCAGAAAGTCTATTTCGGAGGGGACCTCGAAGCCGGGATCGCCCTGACTGGACAGGTTGCCGGACGGATCACGGGGGCAAAGCCTGTCGCTCAAATTCTGGACGAGACGATTATGGAATATTATAACGTCGTTGCGCGGCTCCCAAAATAGTCTCAAGCCATCTGGTTTTTGCCCGAAATTATCGCTAAACGACAATTCTTCACCTGAGAGGACCAAATGACCAGAAAATCTTTGCTCGTAGGCAGCGCCGCAGCGCTTGCTCTTGTCGTAACGGCCTGTGGCGAGAAGCCCGATGCTGCGAATGCGGAGGCTGCTGCCGAGGCGCCTGCTGAAGAAGCGAACTTGCCTGAGATCTCCGTGAGTGACGCGGAACTCGAGGGCAATCCGTTCCGTCAGGAGTGGGATACGCCCTATGGCGTGCCGCCTTTCGCAGAGATTGAAGATGCGCATTATATGCCGGCCACCAAGAAAGCCATTCTGGAGCTGCGCGCCGACATTGATGCCATCGTCAGCAATCCAGAGGAACCTGACTTCGAGAATACGATTGTCGCTCTTGATACGGCTGGTGCGTCCCTGAACCGCGTTCTGGGGGTCTTCTCAAACATCACAAACACAGACACGAACGACACGCTGAGCGAGCTTGAAGCTGAAATCTGGCCGATGCTGACGCGCGAAACAGATGCGATCAGTTTCAATGATGCGCTCTTCACCCGCGTGAAGGCTGTCTATGATCAGCGTGATCGTCTGGGGCTCGATGAGCAGGATGCACGCCTTCTGGAACTGACGCATCGTGAGTTCGTGCGCAACGGCGCAGCGCTTTCTCCCGAGGTGAAAGCTGAGGTTGCTGCGATCAATGAAGAACTCTCCGGCCTGACGACCAAGTTCGGCCGCAACCTGCTCCTGTCTACCAAGGCATTCAAGATCGAGATCACGGATGAGGCCGAGCTTGCCGGCTTGTCTGATGACTTCAAAAGTGCCCTCAAAGTCGACGGTGAGGACAAATGGATTCTGACAGTTGACCGGTCAGTCTACGAGACCTTCATGACGCAGAGCGAGAACCGTGAACTGCGCGAAAAGATGTTCGATGGTTATCGCCTTCGCGCATCTGAAGGCGAGTACGACAATGGCCCGCTCGCTATCAAGATTGCCCAGCTTCGTGCCAAGCGTGCCGAGCTCATGGGTTATAAGTCTCACGCCCACTACCAGCTTGAGCCCCGCATGGCGAAGACGCCGAAAGGTGCAGAGGAGTTCCTGCTGAAAGTTTGGGAGCCAGGGCTGGAGCGTGCAAAGGAAGAGCGCGCAGCCATGCAGGAAATGGTTGGCGACGAGTTTCAGATCGCCGGGCATGACTGGTGGCACTATGCCGAAAAGGTCCGCCAGGATTTGTACGCGTTCGACGACAATGCGCTCAAGCCATACTTTGAACTCGGCGCGGTGCGTCAAGGTGCGTTTGATGTGGCTTCCCGCCTCTTCGATATCACGCTTGAGCCGGTGGAGGTGGACGGCTGGAACCCCGTTGTTACGGCGTATGATGTGAAGGATGCGAACACCGGCGAGCATCTTGGCCTGTTCATGATGGATATGTACGCCCGCGATTCAAAGCGTGGTGGCGCGTGGATGAGTTCATATCGCAACACATCCAACATCAATGGCGACAATATCCGTCCGATCATCACGAATAATTTGAACCTGATTACGCCTGCTGAGGGTGAGCCGACATTGATGCGGTTTGATGAGGTGGAGACTCTGTTCCATGAGTTTGGGCACGGCCTGCACGGCCTGCTGACGCAGATCCGCTATTCCACCTTCTCCGGTGTGGATGGCCCACGCGACTATACCGAGTTCCCGGCCCAGATTCTGGAGCATTGGGCGGGCGCACCGGAAGTGCTTGCCGAATACGCCAATCACTACGAAACCGGCGAGCCTATCCCGATGGAGCTCATCGACAAGATGAATGCGGCCGCAACCTTCAATCAGGGCTTCAAGACGACCGAATTTATCGCGGCATCTCTGCTGGACCTGCGCTGGCACATGCTGACCTCGGAAGAGGCGGCCGAAATTACCGACGCGCGCGAGTTCGAACGCAAGGTCCTGGAAGAATACGGCCTGCTGCCCGAGATCGAGCCACGTTATCGCAGCCAGTATTTCAGCCATATTTTCGCAGGCGGCTATTCTGCCGGCTATTATGCGTATCTCTGGTCCGAGATCCTGGATGCAGACGGCTTCACGGCGTTCCGTGAGACGGGCGACATTTATGATCCGGAACTGGCGGCTCGCCTGAAGAAGTGGGTCTATGAGGCGGGTGGCTTGCGCGAAGCGGATGAGCTTTATCGCAATTTCCGCGGGTCCGACCCGACCATTGAGCCGCTGCTCAAGCTGCGCGGGTTCGCAGAGCAGCCGAGCGAAGGCTGATCTCCTTCAATTCAACTGAAAAGCCCGCCGGATACGTTCCGGCGGGCTTTTTCGTGTTGGTTGCTTGCTGAAAGGTCAGATCAGGCGGATTGTTCGGCCGCTTCACGGCATACGATCGCCTTTACCTCATCTTCGGTCTTGGCTTCTCTCAGGGCGTCGCGGATGGCGCTCTGACGGAAGGTGCGGCTGACCTGGGCCAAAGCCCGCAAATGGTCAGCGCCAGACGATTTGGGGGCCAGCAGCATGAAGACCAGATCGCACGGTCGGTCATCAATGGCTTCAAAGTCCACGCCTTGAACAAGCCGTAAATAGCCGCCGATAGGCGCTTCGATGCCATCCAGTCGCGCATGTGGAATGGCAACGCCTTCACCGACGCCGGTCGATCCGAGGCGTTCGCGCTCCATCACGGCATCCTCGATTTCACGAAGGCCAAGGCCGGTCGCAGCCGCCAGCGCTTCAGCGAGAGCGTGAATGGCTTGCTTGCGGCTCTTTGCCTCAAGCGAAGGGATAATCACCCCGTTTTCAAGCAGGGACGTCAAATCTGTCGCCATGAAGTTACTTTCCGTCTTCCGGATTAGTTCCTCGGGACGTTCGCAGGATCCACCCATCCAATGTGACCGTCTGGTCGGCGGTAGACCATATTAAGCCCGTCATGGCCAGCATTTCTGAACATGAGTGCCGGGACTTCCTGCAGTTCGAGCTGCATAACGGCCTCAGATACGCTCATTGTCCGAATTGTGTGCGACGTTTCTGCGACGGTCAGGGGCGTGTCATCTGCCTCTTCTGCGAGTTCTTCTTCATGCGCATCCTGGCCATTTGCACGGAATACGGATTCCGGGACCAATTCGCTCGGCATGGGGGCTGAATTTCCAGAATGGTGGTCTTTCAGGCGACGTTTGTAGCGGCGAACCCGCTTTTCCATCTTGTCGAGGCTGTTTTCCAGAGCCGCGTAGGGGTCTTCAGCCTTGCCCGTTGATTGAAGGATGATTCCGGATGGTAGGTGCACATTGCAGTCCACTTCAACAAATGGGCCCTGCTGCGATACGAATACGCGCGCGTCACCACTTCGGTTGAAATATTTACTGACTGCCGCCTCAAGTCCGTCTTCTATTCGGCTCCGCAGAGCTTCTCCGAGATCCATATGCTTGCCAGTAATCTGTATCTGCACGGGCGGTCTCCTTTGTTTTTTCAGGATTCAAGTATGGCGCAGAATTGCGACCGAGGCGAATCCAATTCCTCATCTGGATGACTTGGGAGCGGCTTTGGCCTGCCTCAAGAGCCCGGGCGCGAAATTGGGGCAATGCGTTGATAGCGTCTGTTGACCTGAAGCATTGCCTGCAGTTTCGCGGGTTCGTATTCTCATCCAAAATACAGCCAAGAGAGTTTTAAGTTTCTTCGATTTGTTTGGCGGTAACTTGATCTATACTTTCAGTGACGCAGTCTAGTTAAGTTCCATTCATCGAGGACTACCCCTAGCGTATGGCGACCGACGACCCGGAAAAAATGCCTGGTTCCGACCGAACGCTCGCTGAGCGGGAAGCCATGTATAGAAGCGCCTTTGAGCAGGCGAGTGTGGGCATTGCGCATGTCGGTCCGCAAGGGGAGTGGCTCAACGTCAATCGCCGTGTTTTGGAAATCGTGGGCTATTCGCCTTCCGAGCTTTTGACGATCACCTTTCAAGACATCACGCATCCCGATGATCTCGATCTCGACGTAAATCTCCTGAATGAAGTGCTCGATGGCACAAGAGACGGGTATCGGATCGACAAACGCTACTTTCACAAGACGGGGCGCATTGTATGGGTCACGCTGTCTGTCAGTTGCGTGCGGAAAGCGTCCGGCGAAGTCGACTACTTCATCTCCGTTCTGCAGGATATTACGGAGAAGAAACGCATTGGACAGGCATTGCTGGATAGCGAAATCCGCTTCCGGGCCGTTCAGGAAACCAGCCCTGACGGGTTCATGATTTTCCATAGTCTCAGATCGACCGATGGTGAGATCGAGGATTTTGTGTGGGAGTTTATCAATCCCGCCGCAGAGCAACTCACGGGGCGCGTCAGTCAGGCCCTGATTGGCAAACGTCTGACCAAAGAGATGCCGGAAGTCAGCACTTATGGCCTGTTCGAAGTGTTCTGCAATACCGTTCAGACTGGCGCGCCTTGGCGACGTGAGGTTTATTATCCGGGCCGGGATCGTCGACGATGGTTCAATTTCACGGTCGCGCGGGTGGGTGATGGCTTTGCGGTGTCATTTCAGGATGTCACGGCGCGAAAGAATGCAGAGCTTCAACTGCAGGCCAGTCAAAAGCGCCTTCGGACAATTCTCAACGGGGTGATGGCTATCATCGGGTTGGCGAAACCCGATGGCAAATTGCTCGAGGTGAATGAAACGACCCTGCGCCTGACAGGCGTACGGGAANATGAAATGTTGGGGCACCCAATCTGGAACCATCCCGCNTGGTGTCAGACGTCGGAATCGCAAGATCAATTGGTCAAGGCATTCGAGGAAGCCAAGGTCGGAAAACGCATGCGCTTTGATACAGAGATTCGCGGATCTGNCGGGCAGTCNATTCCGGTTGACATGCAGCTCTCCCCGATCTTCGACGAGTTCGAGCAGGTAACGGAAATCGTTCTGTCCGCTGTGGATATATCCGAACGCAAACGGTCTGAAGCGCACCGTGAAATGCTTTTGAGCGAGCTCAACCATAGGGTAAAGAATTCCCTGGCCACAATTCANGCAATCGCTGCCCATACGGTGCGCGAGGCGACTGATTTGGAGGGGTTCCGTCGCGCCTTCACCGGGCGCCTCCGTGCNATCGCGGCCAGTCACGATTTGCTGGTTTCTTCAACTCGCGAGTCTGCGGACATTTCCCGACTTATTCGAGAGCAGATAATGGGATATGCTCCCGAGGAGGCTAGCCGGCTTGAACTGTCAGGTCCGCCATTGGTGCTTGGCCCGCAAGGTGCGCATGCGTTTGGCCTGATCCTGCATGAGCTGGCAACCAANGCGTCGAAATATGGTGCGTTCTCGAACGAGCGTGGCTGCCTCAGGATTGGTTGGCGTNTGGAAGGGGAAGATGTCGTTGTGGAGTGGCTGGAAAGGGGCGGGCCAACCGTTGTGCCCCCAACGCGAAGAGGGTTCGGCAGCGCGNTGATAGAGCAAAGTTTGTCGCACTCCCTTGGGGGACGTTCAAAATTGGATTTCAATCCAGAAGGGTTGAAGGCGGAATTTCAGTTTCCGGTTCGGAAATAGGAGGATTGGGTGGGGGACAAACCAAACATACTTCTGGTCGAGGACGATTTTTTGATCGCCTACGATATGAAGTTGCAATTGGAAGAGGCGGCATTCGTTGTTGTCGGGACAGTTAGTAGTGCGGAGGACGCGCTTGCATTGCTGGAAGATACCTCGGTTTGCGCTGCTGTGCTGGACATGGACCTTGGGGGCGTATCGTCATTCCCAATTGCACATCGCCTGAACGAAATGCGGATCCCATTCCTGTTTGTGTCAGGCAATGATGGGGGTGAGNTGCACGGTGATCTGGCGGGCAGCCCGATAATGACCAAACCTGTCAACTATCCCCGTTTGATCAGTGTACTTAGAGAATTGCTAGGCGCGCAAGGTACTTGACCGTTGCGGGTCACATACCGCGTACTGGCCCCTTGATGGGAGTTTCGCCTTCTGTTGCAGCCGGCTTACCAGCATTGCGTCCGTAGTCGTGCTTTTTAAGTAGTCCGCGAAACTGGTGATATGATAAGCCGAGCATTTCCGAGGCTTTGCCCTGATGGCCTTGTGACAGGCTGAGGGCTTCATCTATCAGGCGCATTTCAAATGCGGAGACCTGTGCCGTGAAGTCTGCAGCGACTGTCTCTGGGGCCTGAGGGCCGGCGGCAGGAGTGACTGCTGCGCTTGCTTTCCCGGACTTTCCAGCGCCCTTCGGTCGCCAAGGGGAGGCAAATGGATCCAGCGCGGACGGGTCGAACAAGACAGGTTCGTCCGGCGCCAGCAACATCGCTCTGTGCGCAAGTCGCTGTGCGAAGTTTCGCAATTCACGCACATTTCCCGGCCAATCATGCGCTTCGATGGCGGCAATAGTGGATGGCGCAAAGCCGGGAAAGTCCTGCGCCATCTCAATCGCCATCCTGCGAGCAAAATGATCTGCCAGCAGNCTGGCATCGCCTGGGCGCGCCCGCAGCGGCGGCAGGGTGATCACGTCGAAAGCGAGCCGGTCCAGCAAGTCTGCNCGGAACTCGCCTGCCTCGACCATCGCGGGGAGGTCGGCGTTCGTCGCTGCTACGATACGTACATCAGTGGTGAGCACTTTGGAGCCGCCAACGCGCTGGAACTCTCCATACTCTACGATGCGCAGCAGTTTTTCCTGTACCTGATTACTTGCTGTGGCNATCTCGTCCAGAAAGATCGTGCCGCCATCGGCAAGCTCAAATCGGCCACGGCGCATCTCTGTTGCGCCAGTGAAGGCTCCGCGCTCGTGCCCGAACAATTCAGAATCCAGAAGCGTTTCTGAGAGCGCGGCGCAGTTCACTTTGACGAACGGGCCGTCCCAGCGACTGGAAAGGAAATGAAGGCGCTCGCCTATCAGTTCTTTGCCCGTGCCGCGTTCACCAATGACGAGAATGGGTCTGTCCAGCGGGGCGACGCGGGAAACGTGCTCCTGCGCACTAAGCCAGGCGGGTGCCTGACCCAATAATTGGGTATTTTGACCGATCATGGGGTAAATTTAGCTAAAAGAGAGGGTAAAATCTACAAAAAATTTGGCGAATTTCACCAAATTCAATGTGGGGTGTGCGGGAAAATGGAGAAAAAACTGAATAAAAACATCGGTTTGTAAAATTAATTCTGAGTTGGCACGCTCCTTGAAATGAGTGAAGGGCTCAGAGCGACAGGGCGTTGCTCACACTCAAGAAGGACAAAACGATAATGGACGATCGCTACAACACTACGGAAGCCCGCTCGGATGCTGGCCGTTTCGGTCGGTGGCTTGCGACACGCCCCGCGGAAAGCTGGATGTTTTTCGTGGTCGGCGTCTTCTTCGGCGGCTTGTTCTTCTAATTCCCCTCCAGACACGAAAGGACACCAAAATGGGTTTGTTTTCCCGACTCGGTGACATCATCAATTCCAACATCAATGCGATGCTCGACAGCGCAGAAAATCCGGAAAAGATTGCCCGGCTGATCATCCAGGAAATGGAAGATACGCTGGTTGAGGTTCGCACCGCTGCGGCACGTGCGATGGCTGACAAGAAAGAAATGGAACGCGAGATCGCGCATTTCTCCGCTACCCGCGACGAGTGGGCGGCAAAGGCTGAGCTGGCCATCGACAAGGGGCGTGAGGATCTGGCCCGAGGCGCTTTGGTTGCAAAGCAAAAGGCCGAAGGTGAAATTGACCGCCGCAAGGTGGCCATGGACGCCGCTGAAGAAGCTTTCGAAAAGCGTCAGGACGATCTGGCCAAACTTCAGGCCAAGCTGGACGAAGCCAAGGCAAAGCATCGTGCCCTGATGATGCGCCGTGAGGCCGCGGAACAACGCATCCGCATCCGCAGCCAGGTCTATGATGGCAAAGTGGATGATGCGCTGGCCCGCTACAACAACATCGAACGCAAGGTCGATGAGATGGAAGCCTACGCTGACACCATCAAAGGCCGCGAGCCGAGCCTCGAAGCTGAGTTTGCTGCGCTGGAGCGTGACGAAAGCGTCGAGAAGGAACTTGAGGCTCTCAAGGCCAAGCGTGCCAAGTCTTCAGCGAAGTCTTCGAGCAAGAAATCGGAGGAATAGTCGATGTTGTTTTCGCTCGCCTGCCTCGTTGGCTTCATGACGCTTGTTTGTGCACCTGGCCTGATCGCTCAGGCCCGTGCTGAGCGCCGCGCAACCACGGAAGAGGCCGCCTGATGGACGAAATTCTCATCCCCATCGTAGCGATTGTTGCGCTCTTCATCGTCTTTCCCGGTATGATTTTCCACTACATTACTCTGTGGCGGAAGCAGAAAACCCTGATGCCGGACGATGAGCGCATGATGGAGGATCTCTGGCGTTCGGCCCGCGCGATGGAGCGCCGGATCGAGACGCTGGAATCCCTCCTTGAACAGAGCGAGGCGGACAGCCCCCGCCGCCCGCCGCGCTCTTCCCGCCCCACTTTTGACGACTAAGGACCAATCCTATGACCCGCCATTCCCGCCCGTATCGCGACACTGAGCCCGGTGAAGACCGGTACGGATCTCCCAACCCAAAGCGTTATTATCGCTCGCGCCGTGACAAGGTGATCGCCGGTGTCTGCGGCGGCCTGGCTGAACGTTTCGGCTGGGAGCCAATTCTCGTTCGCCTACTCGCTATTCTGGCTTTTTTCTTCATTGCAGGACCGATCGCGATTATCGCTTACATCGTTGTCTGGATGATTACGCCGCGGACACCGCTGGGCGGTCGCTCCATCTCACCGGAAGAAGACGCTTTCTGGCGCAGTGTGAACGACCGCCCGAGAGCCACGTTCGGGACGCTGAAATATACTTTCATGGATCTCGACGAACGNCTGCGGGATATCGAACGCAAAGTCACATCTGACGAGTGGCGCTTGCGNAAGGAATTCCGAGATCTGGAGCGCGGCAACTAAGACCACGCCCATAACCCCAACTCTCCGACAAGAAGGACCGGAAAAATGCGTAAGGGGACGCTACTGACAAACAACTGGCTGCTTGGAGGCATTTCTGTCCTCATCTTGATGATGACATTGTTTGTTTCCAGCCTGCATGGTGACACGGCTCTGGAGTTCGGCGGGCTTCAGATGACCTTCGCGCCGCACGAGGAGGGGGGTGTTCGCCTGAGCATCGCCCGCTCTTTCGGCCAGTCAGATTTCACCGCGCTTTAAGGCGCGCAGGATAAGGCGCGAGGGGCTGATGGCTTCCAGCGCCGAAACCTCGGCGGCAACTGGTCCGCCCAGGCACATGGCTGCGAGAATTCGTCCCGCCCAGGGACCCCAGGTAAACCCTCGCGCGCCAAAGCCATTCACCAAGAATATTCCCGGCAAAAGAGGTGCATCTGCTTCGGCGGCGCGCCCTGTTCTCAATCCGGAAAAGGCTTCAAGCATCGCTTCAAGGTTTGGTACGGCGCCGATCAGGGGCAGACGGTCGGCGGTAGTGGCGCGAATTGCTGCACGTGATGTGACCTGATGGTCTTTCGCGTCGCGTCGCCACCACGGGGAGAGCTTTTTTAGGGCTTCAGCATTATCTTCTCGCGCCGTGTCGCTTGTTGTCGCGTCGGCATCCTGCGGAATTTTTTCGAACGTCGCGCCCCATAAGCGCTCATCGTTCAGGGCTAGGGCGTAGTGTCCGCTGGCCAGAGCATCTGCCTCAACGCGTGTTGCGCCGGTTNCAAACTCTACCTGGCCNAGCCTGCCTTCCAGTTTCAGCCAGTCGAACTGCTGAATGGCGGACATGGCATTGGCCATGATGATTNCATCAAAGGTCTCNCCATTTACGGTCCGNTTGCGGAGGTCGATGTTCACGGTCCCGATCTGTACCCGGACACCTTCGAGAAGGCTCGCGACAATTTTCTGCGGCTCAAGAATCATTGCGCGTTTGTGCAGAAGACCGCCGCCTGAAATGGCCTCGAGGTCTTCCAGCGGCAGAGGTGGGTCAGCGAGCAGTTTGGCAAAGCGGCTCAATTCTGCCGTGTCTTTCGGCATCTGACGAACACTGGTTTCATGCGCGCCATCCATACCTGAATAGGTTTGCCGAGCGGCAAGATAGGCGTCGATCAAAAGGCGCGCCTGAACCGTGTCGCCGGCATCAAGGCGCGGCATCAGCAAGGCGAGAGGGTTGCCACTTGCGCCGCTGGCGATGCCTGCTGGATCAAAGACGGTGACATTCGCTCCACGCACGGACAGCGCATGCGCCGCGCTGGCGCCAGCAATTCCAGCGCCGAGNATGGCGATTCTTTTCGCGGTCGAAGCGCTTCCACGAAGTCCGTATACATCTTGAGCCGNGGTGGGGGNATTGAGTAGCGTGGCTTCCAGCCGTTCTCTCTTTCGCCCATGCCCTTGTGCCTTGGCGACATTGAAGCCCGCATCCGCCAGTCCGCGGCGAACGGCGCCTGCCACGGTGAATGTTCCGATGACTGCGCCCGGTTTTGAGCGCGNAGCGATCAGGCCATAGAGGTCTGATGACCACATCGCTTCATTTTTGGCTGGACTGAACCCGTCGAGAAACCAGGCGTCCGCCTGAAATCGACTTTGCGGCAGCGTGTCATGAATATCGCCCAGATGCAGCGTGAGTGTTATGCCCAGATCTTGCCAGACTTCATGATGCACACGGCGGATGGGCCCGGGCCACGCCGCAAGCAGGCGATCTGCATAAGGCTTCAGTTCCGGCCATATGTTCAACGCTCTGGCAGCGTCGTCGCGGGTGAGTGGGAACCCCTCAAAGCTGACAAAATGAAGCCAGGCATCCGGATGTGGGCGGTTTGCCTGCCACAATTCGCACAGGGCCAGGAAGTTCAGTCCGGTCCCAAAGCCTGTTTCGGCTATTGTGAACTCGTCCCGGCCGGTCCAGGCCTCTGGCAGGCCGCATCCCTTCAGGAACACGGCCCGCGTTTCTGCCAGACCGTCGCCAGCCGTGAAGTAAACGTCACCTGCCTCCCGCGCGACGGGTGTGCCATCGTCTTTCCAGTCGATAGTGGGGTGGGTCAGCAGGCGGGTCATTGCACAGCAGGTAGCCGGGCAGGGGGCGTTTGAACAGACCTCGCGCGCGTCGTGCAACCTGTAGAGGATTTAATCGGATCGCTCTGCCTTCACGTGCGTTGATTGGATGACCGCACTCACGCGGCCGAACACAACCCATGAAGGAGATTGAAATGGACAAGGAGCATGTCAAAGGCGCCGCAAAGAAAGCCGAAGGCGAAATCAAGGAAACTGTCGGCGAGATGACAGATAACAAGAAAATGCAGGCCGAAGGTAAAATGGACAAAGCCGAAGGCGAAGTCCGCGACACCGCAGGCGACGTAAAGGATGCCACGACAAAATAGACTGGCATTCCCTGAACTGAGAAAGCCGCTCCGAGAGGGGCGGCTTTTCCTTGCGTACCGGCTATGCGCACGCCACATAGGGGTCAAAGCAGAAGGTGAACGGGATGACCGAGATCAAGATCACGCGAGAGGACGGAAAGTCCGGAGGACGTTATGTTGCCGTCGTGAACGGTCATGAGGCCGAAATGACCTATTCCAGAGCAGGCACAGAGCGGATCATTATTGATCATACCGGCGTCCCAAGAGAGTTGGGTGGGCTTGGTGTCGGGGTGGCATTGGTCAAACAAGCGGTTGAGGATGCCCGGCGCGATGGAATCAAGATCATACCACTCTGCCCCTTCGCGAAGGCTCAAATTCAGAAACACCCTGAATGGCAGGACATTCTTGCATGAGTGCGATTACCCACGACGAGAACCATATGCGCTACAGCCACTACGAGGACGGGCTGGAAGCCTATCTGACCTATGAGCGTCCGCGCACAGGTCATCGACATATCACGCATACGATCGTGCCCGGCGAATTGGGTGGCAAAGGNCTTGGCAAGCGTCTGGTGACGGCTGCGATGGAAGATATCATTGCGGCGGGTGAAACGGTTTCATCATCCTGCTGGTTTGCCACCGCCTTGATCGAGAAAACGCCCGAATGGGCAGCGCTCCGCGTATGACGCAGCCTTTCTGGCAGACAAAAACCCTCGCCGAAATGTCGTCGGAAGAGTGGGAGTCCCTCTGCGATGGCTGCGGNAAGTGCTGCTTATTGAAACTGGAAGACGAAGACACCGGTGAGATAGCGTATACCCGTCTGCACTGTCGCCTTTTTGATGGTGAGACTTGCCGGTGCGCGGACTATCAGAACCGGAAGAAAATCGTCGAAGACTGCGTGATCCTGACCCCGCAAAAGGTCGAGGAGATCCGCTGGATGCCGCAGACGTGCGCCTACCGGCTTNTTCATGAAGGCAGGGATTTGCCGGAGNGGCACCATCTGGTCTGCGGGGATCGCGAGCGCATNCACGCTGANGGNCATTCCATCCGGGGNCGCACGATTTCCGAAGACACGGTTTTCGAAGAAGACACTGAAGACTGGATTGTCGACTGGGAAGGCAATGAGCCCTAGACGCCCACAACTTCGCTGTTCGTCGCTTCCGCTTTGAGCCATTTGATGAAATTNCGNACATCCGGGGTCAGGTGACGCCCTTTCGGNTATACAATCCAATAGCCGAAATCGATCAGGTGCGAGCCGTCCGCAAACGGTGCAACCAGGCGCCCTGAAGCAAGGTCTGCCGCGGCGATGGCGCGTTTTGCGAGCGCGACCCCGCGCCCGGCGGCTGCGGCTTCGATCACAAGGATTGCCTGATTGAAGCGCGGCCCTCGACTTCCATCCACGTCTGTTACATTGCGCGCGCGCAGCCAACTTGCCCAATCCGGGCAGGAGGGATCATTTTCGTTGCTTTCATCATGGATCAGCGTGTGATGGCGCAAATCGGACGGCTTGCGGATGGCGTCAGGGCCGTCCAGCAGGGCGGGGGAGCAAACTGGCAGGACCGTCTCGTCCATCAGTTTTTCTGATTTCAGCCCGTCATAATTTCCGCGACCGTAGCGAATGGCAAAATCGGCATCGGCAGTGCTGAAATCAGTCAGCCCCATATCTGCGCTGATCCAGGCTTCCACGTCCTCATGGTCCCGGTGAAACCCATCAAGACGCGGGGCCAGCCATTTGGCGGCGAAGGAAGGTGCCGAGGAAACCATGACCCGGCCTTTTCGCGCAGGCGCCTGCATGATGCGGCCAGCTTCAGAAATTCTCTCAAATGCGTCGCGCACAAGGGGCAGGCTTGCCTGAGCGGCATCTGTCAGCAAAACTGAACGGCCGGTTCGTTTGAACAGTGGCGTTCCGGCGTATTCCTCCAACTGCCTTATCTGTTGTGAAATGGCGCCGGGCGTGACATTCAGTTCCTCGGCAGCCTGCGTGAAAGACAGGCGCCGCGCGGCAGCTTCAAAGGCTCTCAGCGCATTCAGGGGAGGCAGTCGGTCGGTTGGATCGGACATGGATAGTTTCTCTAAAGGATCGCTGTAGGGGTTCATGGTTGCGTCCGCCGCGTCAAGAGCCATTTTGACATTCGACTGATCAGCTAACCTAAATGAGGTCCGCCCGCATGCGCCAGTTCCCGGCTTTCTTCAACATGGATGACGCGCGCGTTGTCGTGTTTGGCGGCGGAGAAGAAGCGCGCCGCAAGGTGCGCCTGCTCGCAAAGACGCCAGCGCAAATCACTGTAATTATTGGCAAAGATATCGATCCAGGTTTCGCCGAAGAATTTGCGGGGCGTATCACGATCGCGCCTCAGAGCGAGGCTGGCCCGGCACTGGATATCGCCCGCTTTGCGATTGTCGCCTGCCGCATCGACGAAAATACAGAGCGATCGATCACATGGGCGCGCCAATATGGGGTGCCTCTGAACGTCGTAGACCGCCCCGAACTGTGCGATTTTACCGTTCCGTCCATTCTGGACCGGGGTGAGATTGTCGCGGCTGTTGCTTCCGGTGGATCTGCTCCTGTGCTCGCAAAATCAGTGCGCGCCAAGCTCGAAGGCCTGCTGCCGGCACGGATCGGTGATCTGGCTGAACTGGCGGGTCGGATGCGAGACGAAGTGAAGGAGAGATTGCCCAATGCTGGCGAGCGCCGGCAGTTCTGGGAATCTGTGCTGAATGGCAAGGCCGCTGAGCTTGCCTATGCGGGAGAAATTGAGGCTGCTGAGCAGGCTATGCGAGACGCACTCAATGGTCGTCGCGCACAGGGCGTGGTGCATTTGGTCGGCGCCGGTCCGGGTGATCCGGAATTGCTGACATTGAAAGCACTGCGCTTGCTTCAAGAAGCCGATATCGTCTACTTTGACCGGCTGGTGAGTGACGAGATTCTTACTCTGATCCGCCGGGATGCGGACCGTGTGCCGGTTGGCAAGAGCAAGGGCGATCACTCCGTACCCCAAGAAGAAATTCACGAGATGCTGATCCGCTCTGCGCGTGATGGCAAGCGTGTCGTTCGTCTCAAAGGCGGTGATCCATTCATTTTCGGTCGCGGCGGCGAGGAAATGGAAGCTGTCCTGGCCGCGGGTGTTGAGGCGTTTGTCGTGCCAGGCATTTCGTCTGCGCTTGGCTGCGCAGCGCAGGCGGGCGTGCCGCTTACCCATCGCGATCATGCGCAGAGCCTGACCTTCGTGACCGGACACGCAAAGTCTGGCGGTGTGCCAGACCTCGACTGGGAATCTCTCGCCAAACCGAACCAGACCGTGACAGTCTTCATGGGCGTTGGCACAGCCGCCGCGATCACAGACAAGCTGATCGAAGCCGGGCGCGCGCCTGACACGCCCGTTGCGGTCATCGAGAATGGCACGCGGCGCGATGAGATTCAGGTTTTTGGAATCCTGGCGGAATTGCCGGACCTCATCACAGATAACGGCATCAAGGGGCCGGCCCTGCTGATCATTGGCAAAGTGGCAGGTTTGCCATTTGCCAGCGGCACAATCGCTCAGGCTAATCCGGTCCAGCAGGAGACTTTCGCATGACATCCGTCCGCCCGAAACTTAAGCCAGAGACACCGAAGGCAGTAACCGCCTGGGAAACGGCCACAGGTGAAAATGTCTGGATGACCGCCGATGGGGGCTGGACCAAGGATCCAGCCCAGATCGGAGCGTTCACAGGTGAGGAGGCCGAAGCCCGCCTTGCTGATGCGCAAGGCCAGGAAGGGCAGGTTACCGACCCTTACTTTATGGAAGTCACGGAAACCGGTGGTATTACAGGCCGGGAAACGTTGCGCGAGACCATTCGTGCGACCGGACCGACCGTTGCATACGGGGACGCTGGCTGATGCCAAATCGCGAGATTACGCGTTTGACCCTTTACGGAGACTCCATCTCCGGCAATTGCATGAAGCCGAAATGGACGGCCGACTTGCTGGGCATTGCTTATGACTGGGTTGAGGTAGACATTCTTCAAGGCGGCACGCGCACGGAAGACTTTTTGTCTGTGAACCCGGCCGGTCAGGTGCCATTGGCGCGCTGGCCGGATGGCCGCGCTTTGCCGCAGTCCAACTCCATCATGCTTTACCTCGCCGAAGACGCTGGCAGCGAGTTGGTACCTGCGGACTCATTCAAGAAAGCACAGATGATGAGCTGGCTGTTCTGGGAGCAGTATTCGCATGAGACAGCGATTGCCGTCCGACGATTCCAGAAACACTATCTCAAGGCACCTGAGGACCAGATCGATCCGCAGCTCATGGCCAGAGGGCGACGCGCCCTCGGAGTGATGGAGCTGCAACTGACTTATACGGACTGGTTGGTCGGTGATGCGATGACACTCGCAGATATCGCGCTGGTCGCCTATACGCGCGTCGCGCATGAAGGCGGCTTTGACCTGAGTGAATTTCCCTCCGTCGAACGATGGGTCAGCCGCACAGAAGCGGCGCTTAATATCCCGCATGCAAAAGAGGCTGCGTAATGTATCGTTATGATGAATTTGATGCTCGGATTGTGTCCGAGCGTGTCGCGCAATTCCGGGGGCAGGTGGAACGCCGCCTGGCTGGAACGCTGCTCGAAGATGAGTTCAAACCCCTGCGCTTGCAGAATGGAGTGTATCTCCAGCTACATGCTTATATGCTGCGTGTTGCCATTCCCTATGGCCAGTTGAGCGGTCGTCAGCTGCGCCAGCTCGCAGTTGTCGCGCGGGACTATGACCGTGGTTATGGCCACTTCACGACTCGTCAGAACATTCAGTTCAACTGGGTTGCCCTGAAAGATATTCCCGATGTGCTGGCGAAGCTCGCGGAAGTAGAGATGCACGCAATTCAGACCTCGGGGAATTGCATCCGCAACGTGACGTCTGACCATTTTGCGGGGGCGACAAAAGATGAGTTGATGGACCCACGTCCGTGGTGCGAGATCATCCGCCAATGGAGCACATTTCATCCGGAATTCGCTTTCCTGCCACGGAAATTCAAGATTGCGGTCACGGCCGCCGAGCATGACCGGGCCGCGATCCGCGTGCACGATATTGGCCTGCACATTCGCAAACGCGGCGACGTTGTCGGGTTTGAAGTGCATGTCGGTGGCGGGCAGGGGCGTACGCCACATCTGGCGACGCTCGTGAACGAATTCGTGCCTGAAGCCGAACTGCTCGACTATCTCGAAGCAATCATGCGCGTGTACAACCGCTTCGGTCGCCGGGACAACAAGTACAAGGCGCGCATCAAGATTCTGGTGAGTGAGCTGGGTGAAGGCGAGTTCCGCCGCTTGGTGGAAGAAGAATATGCGGCGCAACGCCCGCAGGAGAAAATCGATCTTCCGCAGGCGGAGATTGATCGGATTCACGCCTATTTCGCGCCTCCGGCCCTGGCTGAAAAACCTGCAACGTCTGATGCATTCGAGGCGCTCAAGGCCGAAGATCCGGAGTTTGCGCGCTGGGCGCGCGTGAACTTGCATCCGCACAAAACAGATGGTTACGCGTCTGTTACGGTGAGCCTGAAGCCGGTTGGCGGTCTTGCCGGGGACGCGACGGATGCGCAGATGATGACGGTCGCGCATCTGGCTGAGACCTATGCGTATGATGATATTCGCGTTAGTCACGCCCAGAACCTCGTCCTGCCGCATGTGGCGCTGGATGACCTGCCGGATGTGTACCGCGAGCTGAAAGCGGCTGGCCTTCACACTGCCAATGAGAGCCTGATTACGGACATGATCGTCTGCCCCGGCCTCGACTATTGCAACCTTGCCAATGCCCGGTCCATTCCCGTTGGTCAGGCTGTCCAGCAAGTCTTCGCTGATCCTGATTATCAGGAGGATATTGGCCGCCTGCACATCAATATTTCCGGCTGTATTAACGCTTGTGGTCACCACCATATCGGCCATATCGGCATTCTGGGCGTCGATAAGAAAGGTGAGGAATTCTATCAGATCACCTTCGGCGGCCGCGCCGATGAGAAGGCCGCAATCGGCTCGATTGCCGGGCCGGGCCTGAAAGCCGATGATGTTCCGAACGCGCTGAAACGCGTCGTGGATACCTATCGCGACCTGCGCTCCGACAAGAGCGAATTGTTTATCGAGACGTTGGCCCGCCTCGGCCATGATCCCTTCAAGGAGGCGCTTTATGCCGCTGATTAAGAACGGCACGGAGATCGACGATATCTGGGCTTATGTCCCCGATGAGGGAGAGCTGTCCCCTGGTGGATGTATTACAGTTTCGCTGGCACGTTTTCGCAGCGAGACGGACGTGCTGCTTGCACGAAATACCGATATCGGCGTGCGTCTGGAGCCGGGCGATGATCCTCATGAGCTGGAGGAGCATCTGGAGCGTCTCCAGCTGATCGAGATCAGTTTTCCTAAATATACCGACGGGCGTGGATACTCGCAGGCGCAGCTACTACGCCGTCGCTTCGGATATACTGGAGAGCTGCGCGCCGTCGGCCACGTCCTGCGGGATCAGATATTCTATATGAACCGTTCAGGCTTTGATGCTTACGAGACCGACCGCGCTGACCTACATGAAGTGCTGAACGCATTGAATGAGTATTCCGAGGTCTACCAGCCCGCAGCGGGTGAGCGGACGCCGGTCTACCGGAAGAGACACGAAAGCTGACCCTTATGCCTTATGGCGACAGCCTGACCCGCAAGAACGAGACGTCGGACGCCCGGCTCGCACGCTTGAATGCCGAGCTGCGGGATGCGTCCGCGCAGACGATCTTGCGCGTTGCCATGATCCGTGAATGGCGCGATGGCTTGACCTATGTGTCCAGCTTTGGCGCGGAAAGCGTGGCCATGCTGGCGCTGATCGCTGAAGTGAAGCCGGATCTGCCGATCATCTTTCTTGAGACNGGNATGCANTTCCCGCAAACGCTGGACTACAAGGACGAGCTGATCGAAAAGCTGGGCCTTACGGGCGTGCGCGAAATTCCGCCGAGCGAGACAGAGCGCAAAGTGCTCGATCCGAAAGGCATGCTCTGGAAGACTGATCCCGACGCGTGCTGCGCCCTGCGCAAGGTTCGCCCNCTNGAGCCTGCTCTGGAAGGCTTTGATGCATGGATCACCGGCCGCAAACGCTTCCACGGCGGCGCCCGGATGAGCATGCCGGTCTTCGAATTTGCAAATGGTCGCTACAAGGTGAACCCGCTGGCAAACTGGACGCCTGAAGNTGTTGAGCTGCTCATCAAGCAGCGCAACTTGCCGCGTCATCCGTTGGTGGCNCAGGGNTATCCGTCCATCGGCTGCTGGCCGTGCACGAAGCCGTCNGACAATCCNGACGATCCCCGCGCNGGNCGCTGGGCNGGNCAGGANAAGNCCGAATGNGGCCTCCANNTCGACAAGACNGANCGCCCGCGNGTNTTCTAGNCNNNNGCNNNGAANANNTGNGNCANGGCGATCGCTCCGGCGGTCGCCACGTTCACACTGTCAAAGCCTTCTGACATCGGAATACGCACGGCCCGGCAGGTCGCGATCACTTCGTCTGGCAGGCCGGGGCCTTCTGCGCCTAGCAGGATCGCAAGCCTTGCCGGAACGGGCAGGGAGGAGAGCGGTGCCGCGTCCGCGCGGGGCGTCATCGCCCAGACTTCATAGCCCGCCGCTTTCGCNGCGTTCACCATGTCCAGGCCCGTCCCGCCTTGGGCATAGGGCAGCCAGAGTGTGCTGCCGGACGAGACACGGATCGCCTTGCGATAGAGCGGGTCGCAGCATTGCGCGTCCATCAGCACGGCAGAAGCGCCAAAAGCAGCGGCGTTGCGAAAGCAGGCGCCAACATTGTCGTGGTTTGACAGGTCCGACAGCAGCAGGAGAGTCGAGGCTGCCGACGCGCCGCTCTCCAAAAACGCGGCCGGGTCCGGAATTTCCCCTTTCAGCCCACAGGCCAGCACGCCGCGATGCATCGGGAAGCCAGTCACCTTGTCCATCACACTCTGAGGCGCCGTATAAACCGGCACGTCTGCTGGAGCCCGCGCCAATAGTTCCGCTAGTGGCGCGATACGGCTATCGGCAACGAAGATGCTTTCCAGCGCGAACCGGCCCCGTCGTACCGCAGTTTCGAGCGTCACTTTGCCTTCTATGATGAAGCGTGCGCCGTGACCTGAGGTCAGGTCCTTTTCCCGGATTGAGGTGTACGCTGCAAGTCTTGGGTCGCCTTCATGATCGATTGGGATGGGGGGCATGTTTCAGACGGGCCTTGGACAGGGAGAAGACTGGAGGGTTTTGGGGCGATGTGCGGGAGGATTGACCGCTTGTCAAAACGCAAATGTGCAGGGCGTCTTCCAGCCGTAGGCGCTTCAGAGCAAGAAATTCCCCAAACAGGAGAAAAAATTCAATCTCCGCTATTGAGAGCACAATCATAAATAGATAGAAGACGGGCTGTTATTCGATTCTGCCGGCTGGGATGGGGGCAGGGATGAGTGTGATGATGAAGTCGTTGATCGTGCTGTGGGAGCATCGTTTTGCGCTCACATTGATTGTGCTGGCGATGGCATTCCTGACGATTACTGCGGGGCGGCAGTTGCAGCGNTACGGAGATTACANGGAGGTGGTGCGTCGCCAGGGCGATCAGAACGCGCAATTGGTGAATTGGGCCATAAGTGNAGAGCGCCCCGTTCTCCTGGATCAATTGCAGGCATCGGATGTCGACAGGTTCGTGTCGCTTAACACGGCAGAGATGAAATTTGCCGTGTCCGATCCTGTCTGCCACCCTCATAGACCGCGGTCGTTCATTGGCTCGCGGCCTCATCCAACCATGTGCCCTCATACATTGCATACTGGAGAGGAGACGAACCCGTCGGACTATGTGTGTGAGACGGCTGTAAGCTGGTCACCAAGAGACCAGAAAAAAGCGGTCCCCGAAAAGGAGACCGCCTGTTTGGTTACAATCTGGACGCCGGAAAAGCAGGGCTACAAATCAGTAAAAGCAACGATGTTCTGGCCTGCGCACCTGTCCTCCGGAACCGATGCGGCAGCCGAGTCCGCTCGTTTAGAGGGCGTAAAGTCAGCTTCCGCAGATCACTAGCAGGGCAGTTTATGCTGTGCCGGCCGCAGACGCTGATGCCAGCCCCTGTTCTTTCGCCATGCGTTTCATGGCCTTCTGCAACTTCTCAAACGCACGCACCTCGATCTGACGAATACGTTCGCGGGATACGTTGTAAACTTCCGACAATTCCTCAAGTGTTTTCGGCTCTTCCGAAAGACGACGCTCGGTTAGAATGTGGCGTTCGCGCTCATTCAGGTCTTCCATGGCGGACGTTAGCAATTCCATCCGCGCATTGAATTCCTGTTTGTCTGCGAACTCTTCAGCCTGGCCCTGNTCATCGTCAGCCAGCCANTCCTGCCATTCCATATCGCCATCCGTGCCCATCGGCACGTTCAGGGACGCATCTGAACCGGACATCCGCCCGTTCATCGAGTAGACCTCATTCTCGGTCACGTTCAGCTTCTCGGCGATCAGCTTGGCCTGTTCCGGCTTCAGGTCGCCCTCGTCAAGCGCCTGCATCTCGCCTTTCAGGCGACGCAGGTTGAAGAAGAGCTTCTTCTGTGCGGCAGTTGTGCCCAGTTTTACCAGACTCCAGCTACGCANNATGTATTCCTGGATCGCGGCNCGGATCCACCACATGGCNTATGTTGCAAGGCGGAACCCCTTATCAGGGTCGAATTTCTTCACGGCCTGCATCAGGCCGACATTCCCTTCGGAGATAACTTCGGCCATCGGCAGGCCATATCCGCGATAGCCCATCGCGATCTTCGCGACGAGGCGCAGGTGAGAGGTCACCATCTTTTCGGCTGCTTGCGTGTCTTCCTGCTCACGCCATTGACGCGCAAGCATGAATTCCTCGTTCTTCTCAAGCATCGGAAATTTGCGGATTTCCGTGAGGTAGCGGCTCAGGCCCTGTTCAGGGCTGAGGGTCATGCTCGTACTGGCGGCAATCTTGTTTGCCATAGTCAAATCTCCTCCTTTGCAGACCAACCCCGCGTCGCGGCGATCGTTCCGGCATTCAGGTGTATTGGGTGTTTAGCCCTGCTTTGCAGCGGCGTCGTCCCGTATTGTCCGCATGAATGTCATCGCGGATTAACATAAATAAGAAGGCCTTCCCGGAATTTGAAGGCTTTTTTGGTGGCGGGCTGTCTCTCGAATTGTTGTCTGCAATCTTCCACTCAAAATTGGGGAACCGCATCGCAATCCGAAAGGTTCTTTGAGCAATAACAACTCAGGAACACACCTATGAATACCACATTCAAGGATAGACAGGAAGCGACTGTCACGCCGACCGAGGCGTTTCGGAAATTCGTGAAGTCTGACGAGTTTCCTTGTATTGGCGCGAAGTCCGCCATGGTCCGGGATCAATTGATGATTGCGGAGTTCGGGGAGATCGACTCCGCAGCCGGTGATATCAAGTTGCGACTGGCGCTGGAGACATTCATCGACCAGCTCGATTTCGACTCCCCGGTCGTTCAGTCGTTTGTCGCGATATTCACCGGGCCAAACGATTTGCTGGAAGATGAATTCGAGCACGCGTTGTGGAACCGTCTCCAATCCCTGCATAANCTTGATGTGGTGGAGGGCAGGGGATGGGCGGAGAACGCCGACAGGGACCCTCAGTCTGCGCATTTTTCCATGGGATTGCTTGGAGAGGCCTTTTTTGTGATTGGCCTGCACCCGAATGCTTCGCGGCCCGCGCGACGATTTCGGTATCCAACCCTCGTCTTCAACTCGCATGAGCAGTTTGAGCGGCTTCGCCAGGACGGCCGGTTCGAGAAAATGAAACAGATCATTCGGGCGCGTGACGAAGCGCTTGCCGGGTCCGTCAACCCGATGCTGGCCGACTTCGGCAGTGGATCGGAAGCCGCGCAATATTCCGGTCGCGAAGTCGGACCAGACTGGAAATGCCCATTCACGCCCCAGGAGCCCATCAAATGATCCAGCGCATTCCCCCGAAATCCGGCGTAGCCTTCATCCTCCGCAAAGGCCAGCGCCTGACCGTGACAGATCCGGAAGGCGAGCAGGTCAGTGATCTGGTCGCCTACAATCTCGATGACCGAAAGGAAGTCATCTCTTCCGGGCGTTCGCTGGACTATGCCGGGCGCATGTTCCTTACCACNGGTGACGTGCTGTACTCAAACCGTAGTCGTGACATGCTGAAGATCGTAAAGGACGAGGTCGGGCGACATGACTTCACGCTTACGCCATGTTCGAAGGACACATTTCGCAAGCTCTACAATGAGGCAGATCCGCAAGGCGGATGTCAGGAAAACCTGGAAGCTGCTCTGTCTGAATACGGTATTGGGCCAGACGATATCCCCATTGCGTTCAATATCTTCATGCATGTGGCGATGGACCCCGAAACCGGAAAGATCAGTGTGCTGCCACCCTTGAGCAAGGCTGGACAATCGATCGTTCTCGAAGCCTGCATGGATTTGGTAATCGGCATGACCAGCTGTTCTGCCGGCGAGTCCAACAATTTTGTTTACAAGCCCATAGACTATCAAATCGGTTCGGGTGTGGTCTGATGGATATTTCGGCAATCTTCTATGATGGTTGGAAAGACCTGGTAAGGATCGTTCTGGCGGCGCCCGCCATCTATTTCACCATTATTGTGTTTATTCGATTGGCGGGGAAACGGTCCACGTCCCAGATGAATAATTTCGATTGGGTCGTCACCGTGGCGCTCGGGTCTATTGCTGGTGCGGGTATCACCAGCAACTCGGTGACAGTATTTGAAGCATTGCTGGCCATCGCGACTTTGCTCACCATACAATGGGCGTTAACTTTCATGATCGCGCGCTCAATCGGTGTCGAAAAGCTGGTCAAATCCAGCCCACGGCTTCTGGTGTATCGGGGCAATTATCTGGACGAAAATATTCTCGACGAGCGACTTACCCGATCCGAGATACTCTCTGCCCTGAGAGAACATGGATTGACGCAAGTGGAGCAAGCCGAAACGGTTGTGCTCGAAACCGACGCATCATTCAGCGTTATTGCTCGTGACGCCGGGAAGGTCTCTGCAGATGTCCTGCGCAGATCGGTTGTCGGGGTGCCAACGTCGGACACGCGCTGAGTGCCGTGTCTGTCACAATAAATTCACATAAAACAATGCGTTGTAACCTGCTGTAAACATTGTTGGTTACCAAGTTTTCAGAATGTCCTGTTAGCACGATACCCAGAGTGCCTTGGGTGGGGCAAATGGGTTTATTATGAAGTTTCGCTCCACGTCCTGGAAGCATTTTCCGCCTTTGTCGGTGGATGACAGCTTTGATGCGCTGTCAGCTTTTTTCGTTAGTAATCCTGAGGCCACGCTGTGTCCGGTTGTTGACCGGCGCGGTCGGCCGAACGGGTTTGTTTCCCTTCAGGCGTTTCAGCGCATCATATCCAATCCCTACGGGTACGCACTGAATCAGAAGAGGGGATTGGCCGCGATTCTGGACCGAAACCCGCTTGTCCTGGAACTCAACGATGACACGGCATCGGTTTTCAGCAGTATTCGAGACAAGTCAGATCTCCTGACGAACGGGTTGATCCTCGTGCATGATGACGGTGTATATGCAGGGTGCCTGAATGCGTTGGGCGTCTTTCATGCGCTCACCGAAATACATGCCAACATGCTCTCTGATCTCAAGGCAGAGATAGTCGAGCGCGAACGCGCCGAGCAAACGGTTCGCCAACTGGCCGATACGGATCCTCTGACTCGCATCCTGAACCGTCGTGCCTTCATTCGTGAAGTCGAGGCACTGATCCATGCACAACAGCCTTTCACCTGCGCGCTGGTCGATCTGGACCGTTTCAAGCCACTGAACGACCGGTATGGCCACGCAGTTGGCGATCATGTGTTGAAAGAGCTGGCGCGGCGACTGTCCGAGGCTGAGGGGTGCCGACTGGCCTGCCGTCTGGGCGGAGACGAATTTGCATTTATCATCTGTGATGCCGATGCCTCCGAGATTGCAGCGCGAGCGCAGAGTGCAATTGTTTCTCCTGTGGAGACCGATTTGGGGNTGGTNTCGGTNGGTGCCTCAATTGGCCTTGCGTCCTATCCCNATGACGCTGTTGATGAAGTCAATCTGATGTATGCCGCCGATAAGGCAATGATCCGTATAAAGTCTGAAGGGGGTGGGATCGCTGTCTTCGACCGCCGTATGGATTTGTCAGACATGGACGCGCAGGAGTTTGACAAAACAATCATCAGCGCCGTGAAGGACAACCGCTTCCAGCCGGCGGTCCAGCCCATCCTTGATCTCCGGTCCCATTCCGTGGCCGGATACGAAGTCCTGGCACGCTGGCCAAATAGTGGCTTGAAGCGGCAACCGTCNCCGAAGCANTTCATGCCTCCGGTGGAGCGTCTCGGGCTGATTGACAGCTTCTTCTGGTCGATGCTGAATCAGGCTTTACGGTGGCTGCCCGATGGCCGGAGCTTCCTGTCCTTCAACGTGTCGCCCTCGCAGCTCACCTCGCTGGAATTCTCGGATCTCTTCCTCAACGCGCTACGACGTCACAAGGTNGAGCCGTCCCGCATTGAACTNGANATTACCGAGAACGTCCTTTTCCGGAATATCGATACCAGCAAGCAGGTGCTCGGAAAGATTGTCGATGCCGGTGTGTCATTGGCTCTGGATGATTTTGGCACGGGATACTCGTCTCTTTCNNTGCTGGAAGAATTGCCGTTCAAGAAAGTGAAGCTCGACAAGAGCCTGCTAGGCAAGAAGAGTGATTCCGGTGTCCTGCCGAAGGTCCTGACAGGCAGCCTGAAGATGTGCCGGGAAATGAATCTGATCAGCTGCGCCGAAGGCGTCGAGACAAGTTGGCAGCTTGAGCANTTGGCCGCACGCAAATGCNATCTGGTTCAGGGGTTTCTGATTGGTCGTGCCGTATTGTGCAAGGAATTGACGTCGCCATCGGTGATTACACAGGCGTCCTGACNGGNTTCANCCACCCGTTTCAACGGGCATCATACATGGGNCGTTGAAAGGCGAGGCATCCAGCTCTCCGCTGGTTCTATTCCGCCTCGATCTCAATTCGTTCTTCGGCCAGGTAATCCGTTGACCGCATTTCATGAAGNCGGCTGACGGTGCGTTCGAATTCAAAGCTGCCGTCGCCTTCGGGGTAGAGTTCTTCCGGTTCAGCGGCGGCGCTGGCCACGAGTTTGACCTTCGCCTCGTAAAACGCATCAATGAGCGACACGAACCGGGCTGCCTCATTGCGGTTTTCTGGTCCGAGCGTCGGAATGCCGGATAGAATGACGGTGTTGAAATTTGCAGCAATGGCAAGATAGTCCCGCGACCCAAGCGGACGGGCGCAAAGCTCCTCGAACGTAAACCGTGCAACGCCAGCAGCTTCGCGGTGGACCTCCAATTTGCGGCCCTTGACCGTCAGCACACAATGCTGCGGTTCAGCGCCCAGGGTCAGCCGGTCCCAGGCCTGATCCAGAGCCCTCTCGGATTCTCCGCCCAGCGGCGCGTACCAGACCGGCGCCTCAATCAGGCGGTCCAGTCGATAGTCCCGTTCGGAGGCCAGTTCCATCACGTCGCAATTGGCCTTCAGGTGCTCGATGAAGGGCAGGAAGAGGGGACGGTTGATGCCATCCTTGTAGAGATCGTTGGGGTGACGGTTTGATGTTGCAACGACGGTGACATGGCGCTCGAAGAGGGCCTCGAACAACCGGGCAAGCACCATGGCGTCAGCAATCTGGGTTACCTGGAACTCATCGAAACAGAGCAGGTTCGCCTCGGAGGCGATCTGTTTCGCCACTGGCGCGATCGGGTCGTCGCCAGCTCCCTTCACACGCCACTCGGACCGCTTGCGTTCATCTTCGGAAAGCTTGCGCCATGCATCCAGCCGGTCATGAACTTCGGCCATGAACTCATGGAAGTGAACCCGGCGGCGGGCTTCGACCGGTGCATGCTCGAAGAACAGATCCATCAGCATGGATTTGCCGCGCCCTACGCCGCCCCACATGTACAGGCCCGTTACGGTCTCCGCCTTTGAAAACCACCCACCGGTCTTCCGGTTCGCCAGTCGATGGGCAAGATCATCCAGCGCAGCGGCGGCTTCGGCCTGCACCGGGTCCGGCATCAATTGTCCGTCACTGATCCGCGCCTCGTAGCGCTCAATCACATAGCCCATTCAGAGACGCCCATGCAGGAGTGGAAACTTGCCCGGCACCGTCCAGACGGCTTCAGGCTGCTGGTGAAACTTATACAGTCAACTCGATTATTGGAAATGCGTTCCGCTGAGAGAGTATGGCACTGCGTCACCGTGCTGGCCGCTGGGTGGTCAGCCCAGTCTTTCTGCCACTTGTGTGATCAGGCGAGACCAGGATCCCGGAACCAGCAGGAAAGTCAGTGCAGCCCCGGCCAGTGCGCCGCCCAAATGCGCGCCGTGCGCAATCATCGTGTTCGGACGGCGGGACAGGAAGAAACTGACGGAGATGAACAAGGCGGCGGCCACGATTGCCCACATCGGAATGATGAAGAACAGGCCGAGCAATGCGAAAGGGGCGAGCACGCTGAACGACAGGATGACGCCGGACGTCGCGCCTGATGCTCCAACGGCGCGATAGTCCGGCTGGTCCTTCTTGTCGAAATACTCCCACAAGTTTCCGCCAAGCAGCGAGCCCCCATAGATGATCAGGAATGTCGTCGCGCCGAGGCTGCGCTCCAGAACGCGGCCAAATTCCCACAGAACGTACATATTGATCAGCAGGTGAGTCAGGTTCACGTGCAGAAAGGCTGACGTCACGAACCGCCACCATTGCCGCCCGTCCCGGATCGGGGCGATCCAGAAGCTGTTGTCAGTGAAGAAGTCGCGATTTGAGAGGCCGATCAGGCTGACCAGCACATTTGCCACGATCAGGCTAATCGTTACCGGGAATTCCATCATCGTCTGGCTGCTCTCCTGTTATGCCGCCAGCAAAAAGCCGCCCGGACGTGTCCAAGCGGCTTAGCAAGGGGAAGGGGCGCTTCGCAAGCGCCCGACAGATTTAGGCGGCGCGGACGGCGGCGGTCTCCGCGGCTGGCATCAGGTCCATCAGGAAGTCTTCGAAGGCATCCGGGCGCTGGATGAAACGGTTGAAGGGCAGGTTGGCCTTGAAGATCGCCTCGGGATGGATGTTTGCGCCGCAGCGAAGCGCGGATTCGACGGCCTGGTCACGCACATCCATGGAGGACACGACAGCGATCCGGTATTTGCCCATATTGGCCACACGAGCGATCGTCATGTCTGGGTCGAAGGAGTCTGGCAGGCCAAGGTCAAGCACGACAAGATCAAAGCGTTCAAGGCGAAGGCGGGACTCTGCAAGCATCAGGGTTGGCGCCATGACGAGGTCGATCTGGACACGAGAACGAGCTGCCTTGTCCGCAGCAATTGCCAGCATGTCTCGAACTGGCTCGTGATCTTCAACCCAAAGAACTTTCATCTACTCGTATCCCGATTAATTTGCCCGCGAAGGAAAGGCTTAAGCCAACCCCCCTGTTGCGTTCACAATGGCACGTGGCTCTTACGTCTTGGTAAAGCGAAACTTTCCGAAGTGTTTATTTTTCAACAGAGTGCGGTAGTTGAGCGGTAAGCTTCCCGCCTCCGTCTCATGCGTTTCACGCTTTCAGGGAATCGCCCGAACCCCTATGTATCTAAAGGGAGATTGGAGTGGCCGTGACACCATGAGTGACGAGAGCCTGACAGCGAAAACACCTGCCTTGCGGGCGTCTGCGTTTCTGGACGCAGAAAAAAATAATGACCAGCATATCGTCGATACGTTGATCGAGGAACGCTGCCCGCAACTCCGCTCAAGCTGGAGCTGGCCGCTTGTCCGCCCCGTTCTTTACAAGATGCTGGGATACAGTCGCGCGCGCGAGATGGCGGATACGATCATGCAGCTCAATGGTCGGGACTCATTCGATCATCTGTCAGCGCAGCTCGATTTCTCGCTCGACATTGAGGGGCTGGAGCGTCTGCCTGAATCCGGGCGCGTCATTATCGCGGCCAATCATCCAACCGGTCTGGCCGATGGGGTGGCCGTGTGGGATTTGCTCAAACAGATCCGTCAGGACATCATCTTCTTCGCAAATGCAGATGCCATCCGGGTCAATCCGCGCTTCCAGGATGTCATTATCCCGGTGGAGTGGGTCGCGGAAAAGCGCACCCCGGCCAAGACACGCGAGACCCTTAAGCGGGCGGGGCAAGCATTCTCCGAGGAGAAGTGTGTGGTGATCTTTCCGTCAGGCCGTCTGGCGAAGAAGGAGGATGGCCGACTCGTCGAGAAGGAGTGGTTTTCCACCGTGGTCGGGCTCGCCCGCAAGCAGAACGCACCGATCCTGCCGCTCAATCTCGATGCGTGGAATTCCTGGCTGTTCTACTTATTCAGCGAGCTGAATGGCGAATTGCGTGACATAACCCTGTTCCACGAATTGCTGAACAAGCGCGGCGCCAATGTACGGATGACATTCGGCCAGATGATTCAGCCGGATCAATTACAGGGCGACGTGAACGAGTTGACCGAGAAACTGAAACACCATGTTGCCTACGATCTCGGGCGCGACAACACTGCTGTGTTCCGGCCTTAGCCGTGTGTGGTCGCTTTTTCCGTCATGGGGTTTCGTGGGAGGAATACCACAACGCGCTGAACCTGATCCATCCAAATGGCATTCAGCCGCCAGAGCCGGCCTACAATATCGCGCCCACACAATATGCCCCCATCATACGCATGGCCCCGGAAGGGGAGGATGTTCCCCGCCATGCGATCCAGATGGCGCCAGCCATGTGGGGGCTTGTGCCCAGCTGGTGGAAGAAACCACTCAGTGAAAAGAAATTTTCCACCTTCAATGCGCGCAGCGAAGGGTTGGAAGCTTCCAACACATTTCGTGGCCCGTTCCGGCATCATCGCTGCCTGATTCCGGCGAGCGGCTTTTACGAATGGACGGGGCCAAAAGGGAAGAAACAACCTTATGCGATCGGCCTGCGCAATCGTCGCTGGTTCTGTTTTGCCGGATTGTGGGACCGGGCCATGATCGACGGATCGGAGATCGATACATTCACAATCCTGACGACAAAGCCAAATGACCTCATGGCAGGGCTGCACACGCGAATGCCGGTGATCCTGCATCCGTCAGACTATCGGACATGGCTGGACGCGGACAATCGCAAGGTCGAGCATCTCTACGAACCATTCCCGACGGCGGACATGCACGCATGGCCGGTCAATCCGGCAGTCGGCAATGTCCGCAATCAGGGGCCGCAACTGATCGAAGAGGCCTAGTTCTTCTTCCAGGCCACCTGATACAGGTCGAGCCGTCGATCTTTCAAATTCTGCACCGCACCCGACTGGCGAGCCGTCAGCAGGTCGGAAATCGACAGATCTGCCAGCGCAATCGTTTCGGTGTTTGGCGCAGTGTCTGCCGCCACGCCGTCGCGCGAGAACGGGAAGTCAGATGGTGTCAGGATGCAGCTCTCCGCATAATGAATATCCATGTTCTCGACGTTTGGCAGATTGCCGACGACGCCCGACATGGTGACATAGCACTGGTTCTCGACGGCCCGCGCCTGACAGCAATACCGTACACGCATATAGCCGCGGCGCTCGTCCGTGCAGAAGGGCACGAACAACATCAGCGCGCCCTGGTCGACCAGGTGACGCGCAATTTCGGGAAACTCGCTGTCATAGCAGATCATCACGCCGATTGGGCCGCAGTCTGTCTGGATGACGGAATTGCCGCGTCCGCCCTGGATGTTCCACCAATGGCGTTCCGACGGGGTGGGGTGCAACTTCTGTTGAGTGTGAACGGATCCATCGCGCAGGAAGACATGCGCCACATTCAGGATCTCGCCGTTCTCCATCTGGCTCGGATGGGTGCCGCCGATAATGTTGATATTGTAGGAGACAGCCAGCTTTTCCATGAATTCAACAAAGCGCGGCGTGTATTCCGATATCTGAGCGATGGCGTCGATGGGCCCCAGCGGGCGTTCAGCAAGCGACAGCAATTGCAACGTCACCATTTCCGGGAACACGACGAAATCGCTCTTGTAGTCGGACGCGATGTCCACCCAGTATTCCAATTGGCTTTCGAACTCGTCGATGGAGGTGATGCGGCGCATCTGCCATTGCACGGTCGCGATACGGACGCTTTCGGGCAGCGATGTGTCGCCAAAACTCGTATTGGTCTGGATCTTCTCCTGCGCCAGCGGGTTCTCCCAGAACATGTGCGTGGCATGTCCCATGGAATCCGTGTCTTCCGGCAAATAGTGGCGCAACACGCCGAGCGGCTCGTATCCCTGGTTCAGCTGGAAGGTGATGACCGGATCGCGCAGTTTGGACTCCCGCACGGCCTTCACATAGTCTTCCGGTCTGGGATACTGCTTCGCCTTGCGCGCATAGCCGGGCATGCGGCCAGCGAAGACAATACCTTTCAGCTCCAGCCACTGACACAATTCGCGGCGTGCCTTGTAGAAGCGCTGCCCAATGCGCAGGCGGCGATAGTTGGGGTCGACCGCCACATCCATGCCGTAGAGCACATCCCCTTCAGGATCATGCCGCGCAGCATAGCCGCCGCCGGTGATCTGCATCCAGGTGTGTGGCCCGAAGGCGTGCTCGGAGGCGATCATGAAGGTCGCGCAATGGCCGACAATCGTGCCTTCATACTCGGCCACGAACTGGCCGTCGGGAAAGCGGTTGATCTGCGCCATGAGGTGGTCGCGGGAATACTCCTCGCCCTCCCCATAGACTTTTGCGGAAAGGGCCTGCAGGCCCGGAATGTCATCCGGCGTCGCATTGCGGATGATCAGCTTGGCTTTGCTATTGCTCATGGCGAAGAAATGCCTCTGGAGGGATATGGTTCAATGCGGCAGGCGCAGGCTGGCCCTGAGGCCGCCAAGGGGGCTGTCGCTGAGGCGGAGGTCACCGCCATGTGCGCGCGCCGTATCCCGGGCGAGTGTCAGGCCGAGCCCTGTGCCCGGCGTGTTCTGGGTTCGGGCCTCGTCCAGCCGCATGAACGGCCTGAAAGCGTCCTCCCGGCGCTCTGGCGGTATGCCCGGTCCATTGTCGTCGACATGTATATCAGCCGCATGCGGACCGTCCACAAGTGTGATCTGCACATCGGTGGCAAATTTCATGGCGTTCGAGATCAGATTGCTGACCGCCCGCTTGATGGCGAGCGGGCGTCCATTGACTGCAATCTCTTCCGGACCCTTCACAATGATATGCGGTCCAAAGCCAGCGGCGGCCTCCCGCACCAGCTCGGACAAGTCGAGATCGCTTGCCTCGTCGCCTTCCTCGCCGCGCGCGAAGGTCAGGTATTCGTCCAGCATCATCGACATGTCATCGAGGTCCGAGCGCGCCGCCCTGATGTCGTCAGTCTCCTCCATCATGGCGAGGGCCAGTTTCAACCGGGTGAGGGGGGTGCGCAAATCATGACTGACGCCCGCCAGCATCGCCGTGCGTTGTTCGGTAAAAGCGGTCAGACGGTTCTTCATGTCGATTACGGCGCGCGCCGCTTCGCGCACCTCATTGGCCCCCGAAGGCCGGAAGTCGGGAGCGTCGCGCCCCCGGCCAAACGCGCGCGCGGCTTTCGACAGGCGCAGGATGGACCGGACCTGCTGGTTCAGGAACGCAATCGCCAGCGCGATCATGAACAGGGAGAACAGGATCACCCAGACAATGAAGATGTGTGCATTGGCGACGAATACGCGCTTTCGCTCGACAATGATCTCCACTGTGCGCGGCCCGGACGCGAAACGCAGGTGCAGCATGGAGTCTCGTGGATTGAGCGCCGTCTCCACCGGCACGCCCAGCCGCGTCTCCAGCTCATTGTCCAGCGTGCTGCTATAGGCAAACCGGTCCAGATAGCTGGATGATGCCAGCGCTTGTTCCGGACTTCTGCAGGTAAAGGTCAGGTCCAGCCGTTCATCAATGGTGCGATGAACCGAAGGCGAGTCTTCGCGGCGATCACAATAGGCCTGGATCAGGCTGGCATCCCGCGCGATAGACTGGGCCAGCTTGCGGTTCACCTCGGCAATGTGGCTATCGTAATAATACCAGGTCATCAGTGACAGGATCAGCACGACAGGCGTAATGACCATCAGCATGCTGCGGGCATACAAACCGCGCGGTGTGATATCCCTCAGGCGAAACATCATCTCAGTCCGGCATCAGGCGATACCCGATACCGCGCACAGTCTGCAAATGTATCGGTTCGCGGGGATTGGGTTCGATCTTCCGGCGCAGGCGCGTGACCTGAACATCGACAGAGCGTTCCATGCCGGCGGAGGTCAGCGACGCCAATTGTTCGCGGCTGACGGGTTCGCCGGGGCTGCCGGCCAGCACGGTCAACAATTGCAGTTCGGCTTCCGTCAGCCGGATACGCTTGTCGCCTTCCTTCAGTTCGCCGCGCTCTGCATTGAAGATCAGGCCTGACATTTCGACCTCGGCAGGGGGCTCTGCCTTGTGGGAGCGGCGCAGGATGGCTGCACAGCGCAGGGATAGTTCCTCGGGTTCAAAGGGTTTGGCCAGATAATCATCGGCGCCATGCTTCAGTCCTTCGATCCGGCTGGAGGCCTCGCCCTTCGCGGTCAGCAGCATGACCGGAGTCTCGCGATTGCGACCTTCGCGCATGGATTTCAACAGGGAGAGGCCATCTTCGCCCGGCATCATGATGTCCAGCACCGCAAGATCGAATTCCATCGCGTCCATCATCTTGCGCGCGCCGGCAGCGTCAGGCGCAGATGTCACGCGGTAGCCTTCACGCGTCAGGTAGCGCTTCAACAGATCGCGAATCCGGTCGTCATCATCGACAACGAGAATATGGGCGACATCTTGAGTCATCGTGTGAGCGAATCCAGAACCTTGCGAGCACCTTCAACCGCATCCGGACCTGCGGCGCGATAGGCCAGTCGCAGTCGTTCGCGCAACACAATGGTGATCTGCGTGGTCAGCGTGGTGCCGACGTCCGACAGGGTGAGCGTCCGGCGGCGCTTGTCGCTGGCTTGTTCTCGCTCGCGTTCGATCAGTCCGCGCTTGTCGAGTTCGCCAATGATACGGGCGAAAGTCGGCACCGTCATGCTCAGGGAATCCCGCAAATCGCCCACCGTCTGGCCGGGCGTGTAGCGTATAGCCATGAGAATTTGCAGCTCTGGCTTGCTCAGCCCAGCCTTGTGTCGCGCCTCTTCTGCGGCTCTCATCAATTCCGCACTGCCGGCCAGCAAGAGTCCCACGCCGCGGTCAAGCTCCTGATCCATAAGGAAAAGGCGCGGATCGAACGGTCTATTCAGGTTGACGTCAGGGGCCATGTTCTGAAATGAACGCAAAAAATGCTATAAGTGCAAGCGAGGAGCGCTGAACTATTATGTCTGCATATGACGATCGCGACGGTTATATCTGGATGGATGGCGAATTCGTGCCGTGGCGGGACACGAAAGTTCATGTGCTGACCCACGCCCTGCACTACGCCTCTTCGGTATTTGAAGGCGAGCGCGCCTATGGCGGCAAGATCTTCCGCTCCCTCGACCATTCCAAACGTCTTCACAATTCCGCTGAGATCATGGGGTTCGAAATCCCGTTCTCGGTTGAACAGCTGGAGCAGGCCAAAACCGAAGCGCTGGCGAAATCCGGTCTGGAAAGCGCCTATGTCCGCGCTGTTGCCTGGCGCGGGTCTGAAATGATGGGCGTTTCGGCTCAGAACAACACGATTCATCTGGCGGTCGCCGTCTGGCATTGGGGCGATTACTTTGCGGACAAGATGAAAGGTATTCGTCTGACGCACGCCAAATGGCGTCGCCCGGCGCCGGAAACCGCGCCATGCCACGCAAAGGCTGCGGGCCTCTACATGATCTGCACCCTGTCCAAGCACGCCGCTGAGCGTGATGGCTACGCCGACGCCCTCATGCTGGACTATCGCGGGCAGATTGCCGAAGCGACCGGCGCGAACATCTTCTTCGTCCGCGACGGCGCCTTGCACACACCGACACCCGATTGCTTCCTGAACGGCCTGACCCGTCAGACGACGATCAAGCTGGCGAAGGAACGCGGTATTGAAGTGATCGAACGGGCCATCTTCCCGGACGAGCTATCGACCTTCAGCGAATGCTTCATCACGGGCAGCGCAGCGGAAATCACGCCTGTCGCAGAGATCGGCGAGCATGTGTTCAAACCCGGCCAGATCTCCGAGACTCTGGTCAATGATTATACAGCCCTGGTGAACGGCAAGCTGGAGCTGGCGCTATAAGGGCGCCAGCGCAAGCTGTACGAAAAGTAACTGAGGCCCTGAAGGGCTGGCTGGTAGGGCTTTCACCCATGGGGGGAGCCTGGAAACAATTCGCACGGGAACGACTGCCCTATGTGGCGGGATCATTGGGTCTCAATGGCCTGATGCTGTTCCTGTTCGCGCTTGCCTTCGGACATAAACTGCCACCCGCGCCGCCGCCTGAAGTTTTTGAGGTGGACATCGTCGAGTTGCCGATAATACTCCCGCCAGAGCCAGAGCCAGAGCCAGAGCCAGAGCCAGAGCCAGAGCCAGAGCCAG
>NZ_NHCK01000047.1:0-46997 GCF_002172815.1 Hyphomonas sp. TMED31
TGCCCTGAGCCCGGTTCATGTGAAGCGCAAAGCGCTGATACGAAACCCGTTCAAAACAAAAACGGCGGCCCCGAAAGGCCGCCGTTCCTGTTTCTTGATGTCCGTCAGACTTAGAAGTCGAACGTCGCACCCATGAAGATGTAACGACCGAATGCGTCGTACACTTGTGGGTAGGTGTTACCGTTACCCGGTGCCGTACCAACCACGGAGGAGAGCGGTGGCTCTTCATCCGTCAGGTTGTTCACGCCAAGGCGGAAGGACATGTAGTCCGTAGCAGCCCAGGAACCGGTCAGGTCGAGGTAGTTCTGAGCGTCGAGAACGCCGTTGATGGTGCCATCGTCACCACCTTCGATCTCAACTTCAGAGAAGTAACGCCACGTACCGGTGACGCTGAACTTGCCATCAGCATCAGCCCAGGTGACAGAAGCCTTGTGACGGTATTCCGGAGACGCACCGTTTGCGACTTCGGTACCACCACCGGAGGCACAGCTGCCGCCATAGTAGCCAACACAGTCGAAGATATCAGCAGCTGGCGAATTCGGCAGCGGCTTGGTTTCAAGCGACTCAAGCAGTGTACCAACATAGTCGAACGTCAGACCACCACGGGTGTCGAGGTCGAGATCGTAGCTTGCGAGCAAGTCGAAGCCGGATGTCGACAGCGAACCGGTGTTGATATTGGTCGCAACGATGTAGCCAGTCTGGTTAGCCCAGAGCGTACCACCGGAACCACGGTTGACCAGCGAACAGAAGTACTCGTCGCCTGTCTCAAGGCAGGTGTCGAGTGCCAGTTCCTGCGGAACCGTACCCACGAGGTCTTCAACAACGATGTCGAAGTAGTCGAGCGATACGGTCAGGCCCGGGATCATGGATGGTGTTGCCACAAAACCGATGGTGTAGGTGTCGGACTGCTCTGGATCGAGGTCCGGGTTACCACCGGTCAGCGTGTTGAACTGGCCAGCCGGGTTGTCAGCAATGTTCCGGTACTGGTCCGGTGTCACGCCAGTGTTGGCACACTGAGCGAGCGTTGCTGTCGGAGCTGCACCGGCACACGGATCGTAGATGCCGTTGGAGCCCTGGGTCAGGTCAAACAGACCGATCGACTGGGTGGAGAACAGTTCGAAGATGTTCGCAGCACGGACAGCGCGCTGGAACGAACCGCGGAAGCGGATGTCTTCGACCGGAGCGTACTCCAGACCGATCTTGTAGGCGTCCGAAGACACAGCATCATAGTTCGAACGACGATAGGCCAGGTCAACGCCGAGAGATTCGACACCTTCATAGCCTTCGATCAGAGGTGCGTTGACCTCGACGAAGTAGTCATACACTTCCTGCGAACCAGAAATCGGGTTCGTTGGGCCGCCTTGACCAGCACCGTCGCCAGACTGGAAGTTGCTGTCTGGGTTGGAGTCCAGCGTGTCACGACGATACTCGGCACCGAAAGCGATTTTCACGCCTTCTTCGGCCATCGGAGACGTCATGCCATAATCAGCAAGGTCAGCATACATTTTGGCCGTAACAACTGTCTGTGTGACGTCACCATCACGGAACAGTGGCTGGCTGATGTAGCTCACCGCAGCGTCGGACGGGCCGTTGGGTCCGAAGATGTCGTACGGTGCACAGTTTGGATCATCGTTGGTCGGATCGTCGTCAGCATTGATCCGGCAAACGATTTGGTCGGTCGGGTTGCCTTCATCATCCAAGGCGTAGGCGGCATCAAGTGCCAGACCGATTTTGCGGATTGACAGATCGTTCTGGTAAATCTCGGAACGGTGGTTGTTCGCGTAGATTGCGCTGATGTCGTAGCCCCAAGGCGTATCGCCGATGGTGCCCTTCATGCCGATCACGCCACGATAGGTCGTGTGGCGGATGTCATTGAAGCGATTACCGCCTTCGACGTTACGACGCAGAAGCAGAATGTCCGCGATGCCGTCCGGGCCAAGCGCGGCTTGGTCGGGGTCACCATCGAAACGCGCAACGAAGTCGTCCTGATCAGCCAGCACGTTGCCAGCAGCGTCCGTGTACTCACCATCGAGATTCGTGTAACGATCGATCGCACCGTCTGCGATTTCGCCGCAGAGATAGTCAACCTGCTGAGCGGACAGGAACGGGTTGTTACAACGAATGCCGCCAGCACCGCCACCGATACCATAGCCGAACACACCGGAAGGTGCGATCTGAGACTTGGTGCGGTTGTCCATGAACATCAGTTCGGAATACACATTCACGTACTCGTTGATGTCATAGTTTGCGAAAGCGCCGAAGGAGTAACGCTCGTTCGGACGCTGATAGTGGTTGTACGGGTTATAGTTGAACGTATCGGAAACGAAGTTACGAGGTCCGATTTCGCCCTGACCATCGAGCACGCGCGCCCAGCCGGTTTGCGTCTGGCTGGTCGGGTCCACACCACCTGGGATCGTGTAGCCTTGAGCAACGTCCAGAATGTTGGCGAACTGGTTCGTTGAAGAACCGGCACAGGTGAAGTCCTGACCTTCATTGGTCGTCGACAAGGCACACTGTGAATAGTCGCGGTTTGCCTGAAGGATTTCCTTCGTGTTCTGGAAGCTGACAAAGGCAGACGCGTGGCCGCGGCCATTGTCGAACTTGCCACCAACAGCAGCCGTGATGTCGAAGGTTTCACCGTCAGAGGTGGAACCACTCGGCACAGTGTACTGGCTCGGGTTACCAGCAGCAAAGTCAGACAGGATGTCCTGAATGTAGCTGTTGGAGTTGTCGTGCTGGTAGAAAGAATAGTTGGAGTCGATGCGCAGACCTTCGAACTCTGTGTCGAGCACGAAGTTCACAACACCGGCAACAGCGTCAGAACCGTAGGTCGCAGATGCACCACCGGTCAGGACGTCAACTTTCTTGACCATGGCGGCCGGGATGAAGTTGATGTCCGGAGCAGCCGTGTTCAGCGAGCCGTATGGCAGGCGGCGGCCGTTCAGAAGGGTCAGCGTACGGGATGCACCCAGACCACGCAGGTTGACCGAAGACGTACCGGTCGAGCCGTTGGCCAGGTTGGAGCCCTGAGCGCCGAATGCCTGTGGCAGCGAGTTGATCATGTCTTCCGCACGAACAACACCGCGGACGTCGAAGTCTGCGGAGCCGAGCGATGTGACCGGGCTGGTTTCAACCAGGTTGCCGCTTTGCGGGATCAGGGACCCCGTGACAACGATGGTTTGCTGGACAGCGGCTTCTTCGTCGCCTGCTTCCGTTACTGCGATGACTTCGTCTTCTTGTGCATGTGCCGGCAACGCAGCAGCGGCAGCGAGTGCAGCCCCCGCAAACACCGACGACGCCAGAAGGCGTGTCTTCAAGTTAAGTTCGCTCACCTGAACCTCCGAGTGGGATTATTTTGAAAAATGCCCGCGTCTCACGACGGGCAAACCTGGCCCCCTTCGACCAAGTCTTACGTGGCAGTAAGAAATGTGCGCCGCAGATAGTCAATCGGATGCAACGGTGCTTTTGGGTGAAATGACAATGGTGTGACAGAAACGCATCACCTTTTCGGGTCAATTTGAGCATTATTATCCCAATTCCCTAGGGGAATGACGAAAAATTGCCCGAACTGTCGCAATCACTGCTGTTCAGCCGCGCCCAACAATTAGGCATTTTCGGGCTATTCTCGCGTCATTCAGCTCAGGAAATCCGGATTCGCGTAGGTTGAATGAAACTTTCGAATAATTGCCCTGATCAGGTCAGCGCAAACGATACGGCAATCAACAGGGCCAACAGGATGATGAGGACGATAAAACTCGAAAAGAGCAGAATCAGCGTCCGCAGCATGGCCATGATCCGGCCTGTTCCGTAGGTCACGCGCAACTGTTTGTAGAGATATACGATCAACGTCAGAACACCGAACAGGACCAGCCAGCCGGTCATCGAAGGCCTGATCGCCGCAACGACCAGAAACACCGTCGCCGTCATGTAGATAAACGTCTGCACATGCAGCGCCGTGATCACATGATCATAAATGTACCGGCTGCGATGCCACGCATAAAGCAGAGTCAGCATCAGCGCGAGAATCGGCATGAACATCAGGCTGAATCGCGGCGCCCATTCGCGTATTCGCGCACCATATCGGTCCTGGTTCTCGTAAACAGTGGCGGCATGGTCGGCGGCGCGCCAGGCCTGTTGGCGCTGCTCAACCGTCGCATTCTCGTCCAGACGGGCATTGACCTCATCATAGAGCGCGTCGCGATTGATCCGGCCATCATCCTGCAAGATACGCTGGACGGTGATGCCATGCTGCGCGTCGTTCAGCGTCTGCTGCAGTTCGAGACGCGCCTCCTCATCCAGGTCTGCGCTGTCGAGTTGCTCGCGGATCTCTGCCAGCCGGTCTTCAGACACAATGGGCGTGGGCTCACCGGTCTCATCCAGACCGAGATCGAGCCCCTCCTCCAGCATGTCATTGATCTTGAACGTATGGTACCAGCCGAGTTGGTCGCCCAGCGTGAACAGGGTGAGGAAGAACACGACCGATGCCAGCAGGAACATGCGGAATGGCGGCACATAGCGCGCCCGTTTGCCTTCCAGATAATTGCGCGTCATCCGCCCCGGTCGAAAGAACAGCAGCGGCAATGACCGCCACAGACGCCCATCAAGGGCGAATGTGTCGGCCAGGCTGCTCATGACCAGATCCCAGACGGGGCGATGGAAATCAGACGCCAATTGCCCACAGGTCGTACAGAACCTGTCTTCGACAATCGCACCGCAATTGGCGCAGGGCAGTCCGGAATTTACCGGNTGATGGTCCCCNGTGGTCAGGCCACTGCCAGAGGCAAGGCCTGCCGCTTCCATCTCATGTTCCATTCCAAGACCCCCGTCCTGTTACCCCTACTCGCTTGTGCCAAGCCCATCCCGGCACAGGAAGCGGGAGCGGTTCTGGTCCTTCGCGTTGTCGATCCATCCCGTCAGCGACGGATCGACCAGATTCTTCGTCACCTGGAACCACATCGGCGTGATCGGATAATCTTCCAGCATCAGCTGTTCGGCCTCCGCGAAGATTTCCGCCCGCTTGTCCAGGTCCAGCTCCCGATTGGATTGCTGCAGAAGGGCATCATACTCCGGATTGGAATAATCGCCATAATTCTGCTGGCCGGTGTTCGAATCCAGCAGGTAGAGGAAATTGATCGGGTCGTCGAAATCCGCCACCCACGCCGCGTCGGAAACTTCAAAATCCGATTGGCGCAGGCGGGCATATAGAACCTTGGTATCCTGCTTCACGATGATCGGATCGACCCAAGGCGCAATGTCGGCCCAGTTTGCCTGAGCGACAGGGGCAACCTTAGGATTGTCGTCCGTCGAGCGATGAATGAATTCGAAGCTGAGCGGATTATCTGGCCCGAAGCCGGCTTCCTCCAGAAGGCGTTTTGCTTCCGCAAGGCGTTCGGCGCGTGGGAGATCCTTCCATTCGAGTTCAGGACGGGTCACCGCATAATTGTCCATGCCCGGCGGAACAAAGGAATAGGCCGGTTCAAAGCCAGGCGTCAGCACGTTCTTGACCATGAATTCGCGATCCAAAGCCATCGCCAGCGCCTTGCGCACGCGCATGTCGTCAAACGGGGCCTGCTGGGTGTTGAAACTCCAATAGGTCGTGTTCAGGGATGGCGTCGTGCGAGGCCAGCCCGGCAGTTTCGCCTCGATCTCCTCGGCGCGGGCGCCATCGAAGGCATTGTTGATGTCCAGCTCGCCCGCCTGGATCTTGTTTTCAACCGCAGTCAGGTCTTCCAGTTCGAAATAGACGACCCGGCCGAAACAGGCTTCGTCCGCCCCGAACCCGGTCGGGTTCTTGTCGGCGACGAGCTGGTCGCCCGTGCGCCAGTAGACGAGCTTGTACGGGCCGTTCACCACAATATTGTCCGGCTGGATCCACGCATCGCCATAGGTTTCGATAGCCTGGCTCGGCACAGGGAAAGTCGTGTAGTGGGACAACAGGCCCGGCAGGTATGGCGCGGGATATTCCAGCGTGATCTCGAGCGTTTTGTCGTCAATCGCACGCACGCCCAGTTCTTCTGGCGGCAATTCGGTCGCGTTCACCTTGGCGGCGTTCTTGATCAGATAAAGCAGCGAGGCATATTGCGAGGCGACTTCCGGGGCCTGAATACGGCGCAGCGCAAAGACGAAGTCGTTTGCCGTTACGGGTGTGCCATCTGACCAGTTATAGTCGCCAAGATGGAAGGTCCAGACGAGACCGTCCTCGCTGGTTTCCCAATGCGTGGCCATGCCCGGCTGCGGGCGCGCGTCCGGCCCATCGGTTGTAAGGCCGATGAACATGTCGCCGATGACGATGTTTTCCCACTGGGCTGAAGACTTGTGCGGATCGAGCGTATCCACCTTGGCTGAAATTCCGCGCCGCAGTGTTGGCACATCCTCACCCCCGGAATTGCCGCCGCCTCCGCAGGCAGCGAGGGTCAGGGCGAACACAGCGGCCATGCCGCTGCCGATCAACGCATTCAGCTTCATTGTTTTTATGTCTCCAAACTCTTTTCGGCTTTCGCACGATTTGCCACAGTGCTGCCAGACCGCGAGGGATTTGCAAAGCCTTCGTGCCGGTTGAACGACATGAGGTGAGAGAAATGACCCGCTTTTGGAGCATCACAGGAATGATTATTGCGCTGGGCGCTCCGGCCGTGGCCGAGGAAATCTCCACGGAAGATGTCTATGCCTGCACCGCGATCGAAACAGATGCTGAGCGCCTGGCATGCTATGACGCTGCCGTAGGGCGTCTCCAGGCAGCCGAAGAGGCGGGCGAAGTCACAACGGTGACACGCAAGGAAGTCGAGCAAGTCCAGAAGGATTCCTTCGGCTTCTCCATCCCGTCCCTGCCCTCTATCGTGCTGGGCAAGTCTGGTGAAGATGGCAATCTGACGGAAGTGACCCAACCCGTGAAATCCATCCGCGGCGGGCGTGGAAGCTTGATCGTCTATCTCGAAAACGGGCAGATCTGGCGCCAGACGGATTCAAAGGCGATACGCAATAGCGGCCAGTCCGAAGCACAGATCTATGAAGCCGCCCTCGGCAGCTACAAGATAAAACTGGATGGCGGTCTCGCCTTCCGGGCTGAGCGGATCAAGTAACTGCATCCATCTTCGGCACGATCTGCCCAGCAGGGCCGCATTCTCACAGGTTTGCGCGCAACCTGTCCTGCCGGGCTTGCTGGCAGCGTGAAACCTTTGAGACGCTGATACGTACCCCGTACANACCGACACAGGGGAATTGCNTATCCGAACGAAGATTGATGCCCGAGCCAAAACACGCTGGCTNAAACGATTTCGCCCGCCAATCCTGTTCGCCCTGTGCGGTGCGGCGCTGGTTTTCCTTGCGCCTTANCTGCCGGACTACGTTCCCGATCATTTCCTGACCGATGAGCGAGCAGAGGCCATTTCCGAAATAGCCTCCGGCGTTCTTTTCATTCTGGCCCTCGGCTGGCTGGTCGGTACCATCGTGGATGCGTTGATCAAACGACGCCTCGCCGGACTTCACCTGGATACCGAAGACAATCTGGAAGCGCGCAAATCCGCGACCCGNCTGGATGTGGTGCGCCGCGTCTGGATCGTCATCGCCGGTATTGTAACCATCGCNGCGGCCCTCACCGTCATTCCGGGCGTAAAGCAGATCGGCGTCAGCCTGTTTGCATCTGCCGGAATCGCAGGCATTGCAATTGGCCTTGCCGCGCGGCCGGTGCTGAGCAATCTGATTGCGGGGCTGCAGATCGCCTTTACCCAACCCATCNGNTTGGACGATGCCGTCGTTGTCGAAGGGGAATGGGGTTGGATCGAGGAAATCGGCCTGTTTTACGTGGTCATCAAGATCTGGGACTGGCGGCGCCTTGTTGTGCCCCTATCCTACTTCATCGAAAAACCCTTCCAGAACTGGACCCGCAAGAGCGCATCGATCATTGGGCCGATCTACTGGACAGTGGACTATCATGCGCCGATTAGCCGGATGCGGGAGAAACTCGAAGAGATCTGCAAATCTACGCCGCTTTGGGATGGTGACGTGGTGAATTTGCAGGTGACCGAAGCGTCTGGGACGTCGGTCACCGTGCGCGGTCTGGCCTCCGCCAGCACATCTCCCAAAGCATGGGATTTGCGCTGCCTGATCCGGGAACAGATGATCGAATGGCTTCAGACTGAACACCCTGAGGCCCTNCCCCGCCTGAGAGCTGATACGGCGATAGACATGCCGGACGAATTCAGCGGATTTGCGCCTCAACGCGAATAGGTGATNACCAGGGGTGAGTCTGGCCTTCATAATCAATGAACCGAAGCTCTTTAGACGGACCAGCCGAGGTCAGCACATTGTAAAGCCCCTCTGCGCTATCGACCGGGCGCACCGGAGCGTCAGCGCCGCCCATATCCGTATGGGCCCATCCCGGATGCAGCGCCANCACTGTAACGCCCCTCTCCGCGAGTGCCGGAGCGGCCGACCGCAGGGCCATGTTCAGTCCCGCCTTTGAAACGCGATAGACAAACGCAAAATCGTTTGTGGTNTTCTCGATTGAGGCCACCATGCTTGACANGCCAGCCGCGATCNTCACCTCACTCGCTGCAACATTGTCGAGCAGGACGTCCATGATCCGTACCGGGGCAATTGTATTGACTGCCAGCATTTCNGCGAACACATCGTAGTCGATGTCCTTGAAACCATCGAAGGTACAGATGCCTGCATTGTTGATCAGATAGTCGATCGGCTCGTCCCCGAGGGTCGACTTCAGGGCTGCCACCGAGTCAGCATCTGTCACTTCCAGCGGGTAGACACGGGCGCCTGTGGCGTTCAGCTCAGTTGCCGAATCTGGGTTTCGAGCGGTCGCAATGACGTCATGACCTTCAGCGAGAAACTTGCGAACCAGCTCAAGGCCAATGCCTCGGTTGGCTCCGGTAATAAGGGCAGTAGGCATTGCAGGGCTCCATCACACTGGCATCTGATATTGATATATCATTTTACCTGCCAATGGGGCCGTGTCTAGCTTTCCGATATGATCCGGTAAACGGCTGTAGCCTTCATCACGGGTTGGTCGCCCTGACGGGCCATGCCACCGGTAAACAGAACAGTTCTTGTGCGACGGTCGATCCGCGGCTCAAATTGTATGTCCGCCGCATCCGTCGCAGCAGAGGAAACATCAAACGTAACGGATACCATCTCGACGGTATTCGGGGCACAGGCAGCTTCAGCATCGGCACGAATGGCCGCCATCAGGTCAAGGGCCAATTGCTCGTCCCGTCTCACATTCGTGCTGTCCTGCATATCTCGAAACCCCGCTTCTTNTGTTCTGGTCGCAGCACTTAGACAGGCTGCCTTCAAAAGAAAAGGGCCAGATCGGCTGGGGGGAAGAGAGGGGGAAACCGATCTGGCCTTCAATGTAATCCCACGCAGCAGCTGACGGGGGTGAGTCAGGGGGGTGTGCTGCGAGGTCCTATCAGTACGCACCACAATCCATTTGGTTCACAGGAATTTTCGGCAAACACAAAAAAACCGCCCCGAAGGATGGTTTCTTTCAGAATGATCGCTGGATCAGGCGGCTTTGGCCGCCGCCGTCACTGCGTCCAGATCAGAGCCGATCAGGTCGCCCAGATGGCCAAACCCGACCAGNCCATGATGCTCGTCCATATAGGTGGAAATGCACGGCAGCAGCTGGCCGATGGCTTTGTGGTCCAGGCCAATCTTGTGCAGCTCGGTGATCATGGATTGCGCGACCACGCGCTTGCCGCCGGGTGTCTGTTCGATCATGCGGGCGATTGTGCCGGTCGGCGCGCCGATGGCGCTGCCTGTACGGGCCGACAGGGCGCGAGCACCGGGAACCGTCTTGAACATCGCCGTGGCGAAGGGTGAATCCTGGCGCTCAGCCGCGTTCAGGACGATACCCAATGCACTTTTCGCCGTCTCTTCAGACAACTCATTTTGGCGGGCGATATGGGCAGTGATCTCGTTCAACATGTGCGGCTACGCTCCGGCAAGGTTAACACCTATAGAGCCCCTATTAACGCTGTTTGTGCTTACCGCTTCGTTACCTTAACTGCCGGTATGTACATCAAACCCTGCCAAGNGCGTTAAGACGCGTTAGGNCCGGGTAAACAANTGGGGCCGATTCGTTTACGATTTGGCNAAATCCCACCTCGAAGGAGCAGACATGATCCGCATTGGCATCCTCGGCGCCGCCAAGATCGCCCCCAANGCCATCATCGACCCAGCCTCGTCCCGCGATGATTGCATGATCCACGCGGTCGCTGCGCGAGATGTCGAAAAGGCCCGCGCCTATGCGCAGGAACACGGTATTGAGCATGTCGAAACCGATTATGAGGCACTGGTTCGCCGCGATGATCTGGACCTGATCTACAACGCCCTGCCCCCTCACCGCCACGCTGAACTCTCCATCGCAGCGCTGGAAGCTGGCAAGGCGGTACTCTGTGAAAAACCATTCGCGATGAACTCCGCAGAAGCGGCGCGTATGGTCGAAGCCGCACATAAGGCGGACAAACCCCTGATCGAGGCTTTTCACTATCGGTTCCACCCCGCTTTCCAGCGTGTGATGGAGATTGTGGCAAGCGGCGAGCTCGGCGACATCAAGACCATGCGCGCGNTGTTCAATGTGACCATTCCCTATCGCGAGGGGGAACTGCGCCACACACTGTCTGTCGGCGGCGGCGCAATGATGGATTTGGGCTGCTACTCGTTGCATATGGTCCGCACACTTGCCGGGGCCGAACCGGAAATCCTGTCAGCCGAAGCCGTCTGCGAACGCCCCGGCGTCGATCTCAGCATGCAGGCCAATCTCGGCTTCGCCAGCGGCGCATCTGCGAGCATCGAATGCAGCATGGCAGACGGAATTGATCGCAACATNGCACTGGAAATTGACGGCAAGGATGGCAGCCTCGTCTTTCTGAACCCCGTCCACCCGTATCGAGGGCACCAGATCCGCGTTCGTCGTGGCGGCGAGGAAGCCATTGAGACCATTGATGGCAAGATCACCTATGAGCACCAGCTGGACCATGTGATGGACGTGNTGACGGGACGNGCAGCTGCGTTGACCGGCGGCGCAGATGCCCTTGCAAACATGGCCGCCATTGACGCGATCTATACGGCGGCGGGCCTCTCCCCTCGCGGGCTCTGACACGCTTGTCAGCCGCTGGCGATTGATGGTAATCGACAGGCCTCACAACAGGCGCTGAGCGCGGTCGCGTCACGAAGACGAGGCAACCGCGGCGCAGGATAAGTCCTGTGTGTGCGCCGAGACCGGCACTCCCCCAGGACGTCAGAGCCAGGAGNGCCCTATGAAGACCATCATCGAACCCTTCCGCATCAAATCGGTTGAGCCGATCCGCATGACCACGCGCGAGGANCGCGANCGNCTGCTGCGCCGNGGCGGGNTACAANCTCTTCAAGCTGCATTCGGATGATGTGCTGATCGACCTGCTGACCGATAGCGGCACTTCCGCCATGAGCGCCGCGCAATGGGGCGCCGTGATGACGGGCGATGAAAGCTATGCTGGCGCGCCCAGCTTTTACCGGTTCGAAACAGCTGTGCGTGATCTGATGGACTTCAAACACATCATCCCGGCGCACCAGGGCCGCGCGGCGGAACATCTCCTGTTNTCCCTGATNGCCAAGCCCGGCCANGTGATCCCGTCGAACACGCATTTCGACACGACGCGCGGCAATATCGAAGCGGCAGGCGCGGAGGCGCTGGACCTGCCCATCGCAGAGGGCAAGGTTCCGTCGCTCGACCACCCCTTCAAAGGGAACATGGATCTGGAGGCCCTCGCCCGCCTGATGGACGAGCGAGGCGACGCCGTGCCCTGCGTGATGATGACGATCACGAACAATGCCGGCGGCGGACAGCCGGTGAGCCTGGCCAATATTCGCGGCGCAGCAGAGATCGCTCACCAGCATGGCAAGCCGTTCTTCATTGATGGCTGTCGTTTTGCGGAAAATGCCTGGTTCATCAAGCTGCGCGAGGATGGCCAGCAGGAACGTTCCATCAAGGACATTGTGCGCGATACTTTCGCTGTCGCTGACGGTATGACGATGAGCGCCAAGAAGGACGCCTTCGCCAATATCGGCGGGNGGCTGGCACTGAATGATGACGCACTGGCCGAACAGGCGCGCACACGCCTTATCCAGACCGAAGGCTTCCCCACCTATGGCGGCCTCGCCGGGCGCGACCTGGACGCCATCGCGCAGGGACTGACCGAAATCGTGGATGAGGACTATCTACGCTACCGCGTGCGGACGAATGCCTATATCGCCGAACGGCTGGATGCGCTGGGGGTNCCGGTCATGAAACCCGCCGGCGGGCACGCCGTATTCGTCGATGCCCGCGAATGGCTTCCGCACATTCCGCCACTCGAATATCCCGGCCACGCGCTCGCCTGCGCACTCTATGAAGAAGGCGGCATTCGCGGCTGTGAGATCGGGACCGTCATGTTCGGACGCAAGCCGGACGGNAGCGAGGAACCTGCCCGCATGGACCTTGTCCGCCTCGCCATGCCGCGCCGTGTCTACACCCANTCGCATGCNGATTATATCGTCGAAGTGTTCGAGGAACTCGCCAAACGCAAGGACGAGATTCGCGGCCTGAAGATCGTGAAAGAACCGCCGATGATGCGCCACTTCACGGCTGAGTTTAAGCGGCTTTNGGCAANNCGGCGCTCNGNGGAAGCCAGNAGGAATCGCCCCTANCCGGTCTTCGCCATTTCGATCCATTCTTCNACTTCNTCNTCNGCGAGGTAATCGTCGTCACGGATCACGCGGTCGCCCTGCGGAGTTTGCAGGAACTCGCTGGCCAGCATGAACAGGGTCCGTGCCGGCGCTTCGGCCAGTTCCTTGCGGTTGCGGATTCCCGCGCCGACAAGGATCTGGGCGTCNTGCACACGCAGGCCCGGCACTTCCATCATCAGAATGGTCTGGTCTTTCCAGTCATTCAGCGTGTCTACGTCGATATAGGCCACGTCGACCTGGAAGACGGTTTCCTCCGTGTCGCAATCAAGCAGGTCACCAACGGTGGTGATGCCCGCGCGTCCGAGACGCTTGGCTGTCTTCTTGCCGATGCTTGGTGCCTCCACTACAGGAGATTCCCGCGTGATGCGACTGCGTCGGGCGATGTCGCCGGACTCCTCGCCAAGACCCTCTGGTTCGGCTTTCGCCGTGACGGGCTCTGGCTGGGCTTCGGTTTCGGGCGCGGGCTCGAACAGGACTTCCTCCACCTTGGGGGGCGCCTCTTTCCGGGTCGCAGGTGTTTCTACGGCTTCAGCCGGCGCGTCTTCTGCGGTTTCCGGCTCAGTGACCGCCTCAACAACCTCTACCTCTTCCGAAGCGATTTCGACCGTATCGACGGTCGCTGTCTCTTCCTGGGCCATCAGCTCATTCAGCAGGCGCTCTTCCACGGCCTTGTTCTTCGACCCGATCGGACCGATTTCCTGTTTGTCGAGCTGTTTGAGTGGCACGCGCAAAACCTGTTTGGCGTGCATCTTGCGGATTTCCTTGTCGTCGTCCGGCAGCGTGCGGATCACTTTTCCGGTCTTCTGGAATTCCTTGTACATGCGCGTGACTGTGCGCTTGTCAGCGGCATCGGACAATTTCGCCGTGACCCAGCGGATCGGGATGTCCAGAGTCTCGATATAGCCCTGCAACGTCAAGTTGGTCTTCGGTGCGCTGACAGCCGCTTCCTCGATGGCGCGGGAAATGATCGCCCCGAAGCCAGCCGTAGCATAAGCCACCAGCTCCACAATCGCATCGAACATGGTCTCATCGAGCCCGGCGGGCGGATCCTTTACGCCGACGTCCAGATCATAATGATCAATGAAGGTCTGATAGTGCGGGTGCGACAGGCGCGCGCCGTTGCGCACCATGTCCGCCACGAAACCTGCGCCCTCTGGCACGGGCACATCGGGATAGCCTAGCGTCTCGATGCGCGCGTCAATCTTGTCGCGAGACTTCGCAATGCTCCACTCGACCGCGCGGTGCATTGTGCCTTCTTCTTCCGTCTGCCCCGTATGGAAAGGCTGGATCGGGTCGGCGTAATAGTGGCTGAGCACGCCGAGCGCATAGGCGGCCTTACTCCACTGCTTGCGGCGCAAATGATCAACGGCGGTGGCATACCACTCCATCGCCTTGCCCGGCGCGCCGCCCCACTCCCCTTCGGAAATGTGCAGGACGTGGTTCTTGAAATCCTTGAACTTGGAATCCGGCGCCTTGGCCCCTTCCAGCAGATGTTCGTGATGGACGAGGAACAAATCCTTCCACTTGTCCGCCTCATCCGAAGCGATCAGGGACAGCGCGTCCATCGCGATATAGTGGTGCGTCGAGCGACACCGATGGCCGCGAATTACCCGTTCGAGCAGAGACATCCGAGTCTCCCTTTCCCGCCTGATGTAAACTGGATCAGATGAGAAATGCCTAATGATAGTTACGCGATCATTAACCATTCGCGCGGGAGGGGAGTTTTGTTGCCTCTCTACCGCACAGCAAAATCCGTCGGCTCAGTGCTTTTGCCTTTTGAGTCCTTTTCGCCCTTGGCCTGGCCGTGCTTGTTGGGGCCCATGAAGCCGAACAGGTGGCCGCCCACTTTCCGCATCTGGATCTCTTCTGATCCTTCGGTGATACGATAACGGCGGTGATGGCGATAAATGTGCTCGAACGGCTTGTGGCGGGAATAGCCCATGCCGCCATGCACCTGCATCGCCCGGTCAGCCGCGTTGCAGCAGAGCCGGTTTGCCCGGTAGTTGCACATCGACACCTTGTCGGAGAGGTGGATCGCCACTTCAGGCTTTGACATCTGATCCATTTCCCACGCTGTCTTGAAGATCAGCAGGCGCAACATTTCAGCCTCGGTGGCAAGCTCTACCAGCGGGAACTGGATAGCCTGATTGGTGGCCAGCGCCTTGCCGAATGGCTTGCGCTCGCGGGCGTACTGCACACTCTCATTGATACAATACATCGCGGCGCCGACGGAGCTGGCCGCCTGGCGAATGCGGTTTTCGTGGACGAAGTGCTGAGCCAGGGCCAGCCCGCCTTCCGGTGGACCAAAGACCGCATCTTCCGGCACCCAGACATCCTTGATGGTCAGGCGCGGATGGTCCGTCGGCATATTGAACGTCCACATGTATTCTTCGATGATCACGCCCGGATCACGCGCCGGAACAAGCAGGCAGGTGATGCCCTTTGCATCGCCATCCTCACCGCTGGTCCGGCAGAACAGCATGATATGCGTCGCGACATGCATGCCGGTGATCCACATCTTCTCGCCATTGATCAGCCAGCCATCCTTGCCATCGCGCTTCTCACGCACGGCACGCGTCTCCATATGGGTTGCGTCAGAGCCGTGGTCCGGCTCGGTCAATCCAAAACAGGCTAGGAATTTCCCGTTAAGCGCGTCCTCTGCCAGATGCTTCTGATCCGGACGGGCGAAATCCCGCAACATCAGGATCTGCGGGAAGTTGCCGACGATCGAATGCTCGTTCTGGAGATCATTGTGCAGGCCGAGCCCCTGTTTNGCAAAATGCTCNCGGATAATGGCCATGCCGAGATTGGAGCCGTCCTGACCNCCAAATTCTTTCGGCAGAGCATAGCGCANATGCCCNGCCTTGTCGGCGCGGCGCTTCGCNTCCCTGAGCAGCTCTTCCCATTCGGGTCGAGGCAGGCCGCCATTCTCGAAATCGGTGCGCGCCCACTCACGGCGATGGTCGAAGAAGCGGATATTGTCGTCTTGCTGCTCTAACGGACGAATCTCGTCTTCGATGAACTGGTCCAGCACGTTCAGATAGTCGGCAATGTCCTGCGGGATATTGAAATCCATGGGTCCGGTGTCCTCTCCTCGGCGGTCGCATTTGGCGATCTCGTTTCCACCAAAGAGAATAACGCGCCGATGCAACACGGCAATTTGTGCCGCCACGGCAGGAAAGACACAAAAAAATAATCAATGAACAATTGACATTTTGTTCATTGATTATAGTTTGGATACACGGTCACCACCGGCCGCAACTGCAAGAAGGTTTCCTCCCATGCCGTCTTCCCGTCTTTCCCTGCTTACGACCGCTGCGCTTCTGGCCGGAATTGCCTGGGCCGCGCCTGCAATGGCCGATCCGGCACAGTCCGTTTCAGCTGAAATCCAGTATGATAACAGCGCACTGCATACGCGACTCGGCGCGGCCTCCGTCCTTGATTCCGTTGAGGATCAGGCTGTTTCCCTGTGTCGCTATGAGTTGCCGGTGTCGAGCGCACCGCGCGTCGATGATCGCTGTGTGTCGCGCGTTGTCGCCGAGGCTGTGAACAAGATCGACCACCCCAGCCTGACCGCCGCCTACATGTCCAAGTCAGACCTCGCCCCGCGCTTGGTCGCGGAGATTGACGACTAGCTGAACCAAGGAAGGCTGAATGATTGACGTTTTCGTCAGCAATCGCTATGGGGACGGTACGGACACTTAGGGTCCGGCACCGTTTCCAACGTCCACGTACCGAAAGGTCTCTCCCATGATCCGTTCAGCTCTGACAGCAGCCGCTTTCCTCGCACTCAGCGCACCTGCTTTTGCCACCACGTTCACCTTCGAAACCGCCGAGCCGGTGAAAGACGGCCAAGTTGTTGCCATCGGCACCGTATGGCTGTGCGAAGGCACTGTCTGCAAAGGCGACCTCGACCGCAAGAAAGCCTCTGTNCGCGACTGCAAGAAAATCGCCAAGAAAGCTGGCGTGATCCTTTCCTACGGTAACGACAATTCTGAATTGGAAGCTGACGACATCGAGTCGTGCAAGAAATCTGCACGCTAACGCGTCAGACTGACTAGCAGTCCTCTCCTCGGGCCGCTCTGGNGTTTCGCCGGGCGGCCATTTTTTTGGGTCTTGAGAACCGATCCCGTGCTTGCGCGTTGAGCCTGCAAGCATGAGGAAGGACATGACGGCATCACAAAGCGACCCACTCGAAAACGTTCTCGAAACCGCCATTGAAGAAGGCNATGATGGCGAAGTTTCCATTGGCGACCTGCTCGACATGTTCGGGCAGCGCTCTTTCGGACCCATCATCACACTGCTTGGCCTACTCGTCGTCCTGCCCCCGCTTGGCGGGATTCCGGGCCTGCCGGCGATTGTCGGTTTCGTGATTCTTCTTTTCAGTCTGCAGATCCTGTTCGGCGCCAGTCATATCTGGATGCCCTCTTTCATCCAGAACCAGTCCATTGAAACCGAGAAACTTGAACAGGCCGAAGACCGCGTGANGCCGTGGCTGAAACGTGTGGACCGGATGATTACGGAACGACTTTCCTGGGCGACCGGAAAAACGGCGACGTATCTGGCCGCAATTGCCGTCTCTGTTCTGGCGATCCTGATGATCCCGCTTGAACTGGTGCCGTTCGCCGTAGCGGCGCCNGGCGTCGCGATCACCCTGTTCGGCCTCGGCCTTGTCGCGCGCGATGGCGCGGTGATGCTGGCCGGATTTGCCGCCACGACGGCTGCGCTGACCATCACGCTATTGTTTGTACCCTGGGGCAAGGTTGCCGGCTGGTTCTGATGCGTCAGACTGCGGGCTCGGACTCGATTGGCTGCCACAGCTCGATCTTGCGGCCATCGGGATCCATCACCCAGGCAAACTTGCCATAGCTCTCGACCATTGGCTCTCCCTCCAGCGAAACGCCTTCTGCCCTGATCCGCTCGATCATGCCGTCCAGATCGTCCACCATCAGATTCATCATGAAGTCGCTATCGGATGGCTTGAAATAGTCGCTCTCTGCCTTGAAGGGCGCCCAGATCGTGCGGGCCCCTTGCGGGAATTGCGCGGCAGCATCAGCCTGCGAAAAGCTGGATCCGCCATAATCATCAATCTCGATGCCCAGAACGCGCGTGTACCATGCGCGGGTTGCGTCCACGTCCTTGCAAAGAAAGAACAGCCCTCCGAGCCCGATCACTTTTGCCATTGGTCCTTCCCCTCTCGATGTTTCCCGCCCACACGATACCCTGTTCCAAAACATATCCAAAACAGGTTCGCGGTGCGGGCGCAGGCATACTCCTGATAAGATANCTGACATGAGTGATTCTGATTCCCTGCCCGGCGCCGGTTGCGGCGCGGCCATTCGCGACNATTCAGGCCGCCTTCTCCTGATCCAGCGCCTGAAAGAGCCTGAAGCCGGAGCCTGGGGCCTGCCGGGCGGCAAGATCGATTTTGGCGAACGGGCAGAAGACACGGCGCGCCGGGAAATCGAGGAAGAACTCGGCATCCAGATCGAGCTGACCGGGCTCGCCTGTATTGCGGAGACCATCGACAAGGGCGATGGTCGGCACTGGGTCGCGCCGGTTTATTCTGCGCGGATTGTCTCCGGTGAACCACGCGTGATGGAGCCGGAAAAGCATGGCGGATGGGGCTGGTTTGCGCTGGATGATCTGCCAGATGATCTGACAACACCCGTGCGGGATTATCTCGCTGCGCTGGCAGCGCCTTCTCTAAATGACTAACACTGCAAATATGGAGCAGATGTTGCACATCCGCTCTAGCGGCGGACAGCGAGTTGGTGATTATAGCCCTTGTGATTCACCGCATTCGAACCTTGTTGATCTGGCTGGTCGTAGCTGACCTTGTCGCGACGCTATTGTTCTGGGGCGTGACACGCCTTTCAGATGAAACCGGCAAGCTGTCTGGTGGGCGGGGCATCATTTTCTATACTGACAATGCGGCCGATGCGTCTGCCCGTATAGACAAGGGCGTCGCCCTTCTGAAGGCCGAGAAGCTTGACCGGCTTCTCGTTGTCGGTGGGCACCGGCCACAGGAAGGCCGACTCGGCAGCCAGGAGATGGCATTGCTTGCCGCCCGGCGGTCTGGCCGTGCAGAAAAAGTCAGCGCAGATGTCGAAAGCCGCGACACGATTTCCGGCCTGGAAAACCTCGCCAACACGACCAGCACCGCAGAAAGCGGCAAGATCGTCTTCATCTCCAACTGCATGCACATCCTGCGCGCAAAGGCGGTTTATGCCAGCCATCCCGGCAATCAGGCGAAAGCATATGGCGCCTGCCCCAGAGGTGGGTTCAACCCGCTCGATATCTGGCGTCGCGCCCATTATGAAGCAGGCGCGTGGACTTTGTTCCTGATGCCGGAAAGCTGGCGCGATGCGATCATTGACCGACTACGCGGTGATGAAGACGCCTAGCTGAGCGGCCCGCAGCGGCGCTCATATTCCGCGATCGCATCCGGCATCCATTGGCGGAAATTCTCTGCGCGCGTTTCAGAAGCCGGGTGTGTGGACATCCATTCCGGCGGACGTTGCCCGCCGCCAATCTGCCCCATCCGCTCCCACAGTTCCGGCGCTTCACGTGGGTCGTAACAGGCGCGCACCAGCAGATCGAGACCGATCTTGTCGGCTTCTGTTTCATGCTGGCGCGAATAGGCCAGCATTCCACCCTGCGCCGCAACGCCGAAGGCCTGCATGATGGCGCGCTGCTGGGAGGCGTCCATGTCACCCAGGCCGACGCCTACAGCGATCTGGCCGAATTGAACGACCCGCTGCTGGCTGACACGCTCGGCACCATGATGGGCGAGCGCATGGCCGATCTCGTGCCCCATCACGACCGCCAGTTTGTCGAGGTCTTCAATGTCCGCGGTGCTGACCGAACCGTCGTAATTGCCGGTCACATCAAGGATGCCGGTATAGATCGCCACATATCCGCCGGGCAGGCAGAAGGCATTCGGCGTTTCCGAGTCCACGACATAATAAGTCCAGTCGAATTGATCTGCGACGGGCGTGAAAGAAGCCCCCTGGCGCAGCAAATCCTGCTCCAGCTCGACAGCGGCAGCCTGGAGGCGCAGACCGATGTCGCGAACGGCTTGCGTGTATTCAGCGGCCTCGCCAGCGCATACCGTGCCCGACGCGCAGAACACTTCATTGCCCCTGTCCTGCTCCTGATTGAGGATCTGGAGATAGGATTGCTGGCCGAGTTGAACTTCTTTCTCAATCGAGACCGTGTTCAGCTGTTTGCGCCCGGTGAAGGGCACTTCGCTCTGATTGGCTTGCCAATAGAGAAACACCAGGAACAAACCCACCAGAATCAGGCTGAACCTGCTGCGCAACAATCCGCCAAAACCGCTGCTGCGGGTTTTGTGGCCATAGGCGTGGCGCGGCATGCGCATGGGCAGTCTCCATCTCGATTGCTCGTTAACCCATTTAAACCAAAGCCCGGCGCAAGGGAAAGCACGGTTACACCTTCACGAATGCGGTGGGGATCGCTATTTCTGGACGCATGACAGACCAATCCTCTCAGCCGAAGCTCGAAATCCGCATCATCCCGGTGACGCCCCTGCAGCAGAACACGTCCATGATCTGGTCCACAGAGACCATGGAAGGCGTGTTCATTGATCCCGGTGGTGAGGTCGACAAGCTCATGGGCGCGGCGGAACAGTTTGGCGTGAAGATCGTGGGCGTGTGGCTGACACATGGCCATCTGGACCATGCCGGTGCAGCGACCGAGGTTTCGGAGCGTACGGGCTGCCAGATCATCGGGCCACATGAGGATGACCAATGGCTGCTGGATGAACTGGAAGCCCAGGGCGCGAAATACGGCATCACCGATGGACGCAATGTGAAACCGGATCGCTACCTGCATGACGGCGACGAACTGGAACTGGCCGGCAACAAGTTTGGCGTCGCACATTGCCCTGGTCATACGCCTGGCCATGTCGTGATCTACAACAAGGCGGGCGCGCTGGCCTTTGTCGGCGATGTGCTGTTCCGTGGCTCCATCGGGCGGACAGACTTTCCGCGCGGAAACCACCAGCAACTGATCGACTCCATCACGGGCAAGCTCTGGCCGCTGGGCAATGAAATGCGCTTTGTGCCGGGACACGGCCCCCTCTCGACCTTCGGTCAGGAGCGCCAGGACAATCCGTTCGTGGCAGACTCTATCACTGGCTATCAGGGCGCGGCGACACAGGATGCGGACGCGACCAGCCAGAAGCTTGCCAAGCGCTGGAGCTGACCCCCTTTCCCTCGCAGACCTCAAGCCCCGACTTTTCCGGAGACCGATCATGACCATTCGCCTTAGCATTCTGGCCGGGGCCTGCGCCCTTGCGCTCACCGCTTGTGGTGCGCCCTCCAGCACCGAAGCCCCTGTCCCTGCCCCTGCCTCGTCAATAGATGCCAGCGCCGATTGGCATCTGGTAAGCGAGGAGTCGCGGCTGACATTTGTTTCCACAAAGGCCGATGAGCTAGCCGAGGTTCACACATTCAAGACGATGACGGGCAGTGTGACCCCCGAAGGGGCGGCGACGATTGAAATCGCGCTGGACAGCGTGGACACGGCCATTGAGCTGCGGGACGAGCGGATGCGCGCGATGCTGTTCGAAACCGAAACCCATCCGACGCTGACCATTACGTCCGAGACAGCGCTTGATGCCTTCAGTGAAATGGAAGAAGGCGACCGGAAGCGGATCGAGGCTGACATCACTGTCGGCCTGCACGGCGCGGAGAATGCATATTTCGCAGACCTGTTCGTAACACGGGTCGGCGCTGACAAGGTGCTGGTGGAATCCGCAAGTCCGGTTCTGGTACACGCCGCTGATTTCGAACTGGATGCGGGCCTTGAAGCCTTGCGCGAAGTGGCGGCTTTACCGTCCATCAGCCCGGCGGTTCCAGTGTCGGTGTCCTTCGTCTTCGAGCAGTAGCCGGGGCACACGCACAGCAATGCGTGGAGATTACGATACGGTAAGTGTCTGATATTCCACGGAACCAGCGCAACAAGGGGACGTTTCTCTGCCGTACAATACGGAAAGGAATGTCCCATGACCGCTTATCTGAAACTCGCCGCAGCAGGCATCAGCGCCATCGCTCTGGCCGCCTGCACCCAGACCGGCACAACCGAACGTAACGCAGCTTATGGCGCTGCTGCAGGCGCTGCGGCCGGCGCAGTGATCGGCAACAATGTCGGCGATGGTGACGCAAAGCGCGGCGCAGCGATTGGCGCGGTTCTGGGCGGTGCAGGTGGCGCGGCCAAAGGCTGTACCGAATCCGAAGATTGCGACATGCCGGGTGTGAAAGACCAGGCCGACGAAAAGGACGCTGATGGCGATGGCTATGCTGACGCCTATGACCGTTACCCTTATGACAGGTCGCGCTGGTAATCCGATAAGGACGTTGGTGCGATGGTGAGGCCCGTATCCAAATGGATGCGGGCCTTCCTCTATGGACTCCGGGCGCCGGTCTTCAGGGATTCGTCGCCATCAATTACAGTGAATCCCGGAAACGCGACCGTTTAGCCTTGCCCCCGCCCCCGACTCCCAGCTATGAGGCAGCCGTTTGGCCGGTAGGAGACATGTAATATGCCGAAGCGCACTGACATTCGCTCTATTCTGGTCATTGGTGCGGGTCCGATCATCATCGGTCAGGCGTGCGAGTTCGATTATTCAGGCGTTCAGGCAGTCAAGGCGCTGAAGGATGAGGGCTACCGGGTCATTCTGGTAAACTCCAACCCGGCGACGATCATGACCGATCCGGAGCTGGCCGACGCTACCTATATCGAACCGATCCTTCCTGAAGTCGTCGAGAAGATCATCGAGGCCGAAAAGCCGGACGCATTGTTGCCAACCATGGGCGGCCAGACAGCGCTGAACTGCGCGCTGGACCTGCACTATGCCGGCATTCTTGAAAAGCATGGCGTCGAGCTGATCGGCGCAAAGGCTGAAGCCATCGAGATGGCCGAAGACCGCAAACTGTTCCGCGAAGCGATGGACCGGATCGGTCTGGAGAATCCGCGCGCGGCGATCATCTCCTCTCCCAAGAAGGAAGATGGCAAATACGACCGGATCGAAGGTCTGAAGCGTGCGATGGAAGCGCTTGACGAGGTAGGCTTGCCCGCCATCATTCGCCCGGCCTTTACACTGGGCGGAACAGGCGGCGGCGTTGCTTACAATGTCGAGGAGTATGAAGAGATCTGCCGGTCAGGCATTGCAGCCTCCCCCATGGCGCAAATCCTTGTCGATGAGAGCCTGCTCGGCTGGAAAGAGTACGAAATGGAAGTTGTTCGCGACAAGGCGGACAATGCGATCATCATCTGCTCCATTGAGAATATTGATCCGATGGGCGTGCACACAGGTGACTCGATCACTGTTGCGCCAGCCCTGACGCTGACCGACCGCGAATACCAGGTGATGCGGAATGCCTCCCTCGCCGTGCTGCGCGAGATTGGCGTTGAGACGGGCGGCTCCAACGTGCAATTCGCCGTGAACCCTAAAGATGGCCGTCTCGTTGTCATCGAGATGAACCCGCGCGTGTCTCGCTCCTCGGCGCTGGCATCCAAGGCGACCGGCTTCCCGATCGCGAAGATCGCAGCCAAGCTGGCCGTNGGCTACACGCTGGACGAGNTGGACAATGANATCACNGGNGTCACACCCGCCTCATTCGAGCCGACGATTGATTATGTCGTCACCAAGATCCCGCGCTTTGCATTCGAAAAGTACAAGGGCGCTGATCCGGTCCTGACCACAGCCATGAAGTCCGTGGGCGAAGCAATGGCAATCGGTCGCTCCTTCCAGGAAAGCCTTCAGAAGGCGCTCTGTTCTTTGGAAACCGGCCTGTCAGGTCTTGATGAAATCACGTTTGAAACTGAAGCCGACCTGCGCAATGCGCTGGGCGTTCCATCGCCGAACCGGTTGCGGGTTGTCGCCCAGGCCCTGCGCCAGGGGCTCAGCGTCGACGAGGTCTATCAGGTCACCTCAATCGACAAATGGTTCCTGCGGCAGATNGAAGAATTGATGCAGATNGAAGCAGGCNTTCTGAAGGATGGCNTGCCCGCTGATGCAGACGGTATGCTGCNNCTGAAAATGGCGGGCTTCTCGGACAANCGTCTGGGCAAACTCGTCGGCAAAANNGANGCNGANATNCGNGCNCANCGCCACNGCCTGAACGTGCGCCCTGTCTACAAACGTATCGATACGTGTGCGGCAGAATTCGCGGCGAAGACCCCTTACCTCTATTCGACGTATGAGCATCCTGTTTTCGGCGCNGACGAAGCCGAATGCGAGGCCCTGCCCTCGAACCGCAACAAGGCCATCATCCTCGGCGGCGGCCCCAACCGGATCGGACAGGGCATCGAGTTTGACTATTGCTGCTGTCACGCCGCCTTTGCGATGGAAGATGTTGGCATCGAATCNATCATGGTCAACTGCAACCCGGAAACGGTGTCCACGGACTATGACACATCCGACCGNCTCTACTTCGAGCCGCTGACGGATGANCATGTTCTGGAGATCATCCACAAGGAACAATCCGCCGGCAAGCTGAACGGCGTGATCGTTCAGTTTGGCGGGCAAACACCGTTGAAGCTCGCAAATACGCTGGACAATGAAAACGTNCCNATCCTCGGCACCAGCCCGGCCTCTATTGATCTAGCGGAAGATCGCGAGCAATTCGCGGCCCTGCTCGACACGCTGAACATACAGCAGGCCCCCTCGCGGACGGCGCGCTCAGTTGAAGAGGCTGAGGTGAAGGCAAACGAGATCGGCTATCCGGTCATGCTGCGCCCCTCCTTCGTACTCGGCGGACGTGCGATGGAAATCGCCCGCAATGACGAGGACCTGCGCAAATTCGCGTCTGAAGCGCTGGATGTGGCCAAGGATTCCGGTGACGCGTCGCTCTTCATTGACCGCTACCTGTCTGACGCAATCGAAGTGGATGTGGACGCGCTGTGCGACGGTGANAACGTGCATGTCGCTGGCATCATGGAGCATATTGAAGAAGCCGGCGTACATTCCGGCGACTCCGCCTGCGCCCTGCCGCCCTATACGCTGTCCAAAGAGCTGCAAGCCCGCCTCGCAGAACAGACCATCGCATTGGCCAAGGCGCTGAAAGTGCGTGGCCTGATCAATATTCAATTTGCGGTCAAGGATGACGAGATCTACGTTCTGGAAGCCAACCCGCGCGCCAGCCGGACCGTGCCATTCGTCGCCAAGGCTGTTGGTGCCCCAATCGCAGCCATCGCCGCGAAAGTCATGGCCGGATCCAGCCTCACCGAATTTGACCTGACGAACGCCAATCCGCGCCGTGTGGCCGTGAAAGAGGCGGTGTTCCCGTTCGCCCGCTTCCCCGGTGTTGACCCGCAACTGGGCCCGGAAATGCGCTCCACTGGCGAAGTCATGGGATGGGATGATGATTTCGGCATGGCCTTCCTGAAAAGCCAGCTTGGGGCCGGGGTCCACCTTCCGGACTCAGGAACTGTATTTGTCTCTCTCCGCGATGCAGACAAGGAAGGGATTGTTCCGACGATCCAGAAACTCGTGGACCTTGGATTCTCGATTGTTGCGACAAGCGGCACAGCCGCATTCCTGGAAGGCAAAGGCCTGCCGGTTTCTCGAATCAACAAGGTTCTGGAAGGCCAACCGCATATCGTTGACGCAATGATCAATGGCAAGGTTCAGCTCGTGTTCAACACGACCGAAGGCGCCGCATCCCTCGCGGATTCAGCCTCCATCCGCCGGACAGCTGTGAACGGGAAAATCCCGTATTTCACAACTCTTGCCTCCTCAATCGCCTCGGTACAGGCCATTGAAAGCAAGAAAGACCGGGAAATCTCGGTGCGCGCCTTGCAATCGGCCTGATCAGCCCCACTTGACGCCATTACCAATTAAGACAACGATTTTGCCGCCAACAATAGAGGTGACACAGATGGACCGCATTCCCATGACCGCAGAAGGCCATGCTGCGCTTCAATCCGAGCTCAAGACGCTGAAATCCGTTGAGCGCCCGAATATCATTGCGGCGATCGCGGAAGCCCGCGCGCATGGAGATCTGTCGGAGAACGCTGAATACCATGCCGCCAAGGAGAAGCAGAGCTTCATCGAAGGCCGTATCGCAGAGATCGACGACAAGCTGGCCCGTGCAGATGTCATCGATGTCAGCAAGCTGACCGGCGGCAAGGTGCGCTTTGGCGCCACCGTCACCCTGATTGATGTCGATACGGAAGAAGAAAGCACCTACAAGATCGTTGGCGAAGATGAAGCCAGCGTGAAAGATGGCAAGATTTCCATCACCTCCCCGATTGCCCGTGCGCTGATCGGCAAGGAGGAAGGCGACGAGGCAGAGGTGGCCGCACCATCCGGTGCGCGCGCCTATGAGGTCGCCAAGGTCGAGTACCGGTAAATGGCAGAGGCGGGGTCGCTCGGACCATCCGTCTGGGCGGTCTCCGACGGCCGCGCAGGCAATGCTGCGCAGGTGCGCGCCGTGCTGCAGGCACTGGGCGACACGCGCCGGTGGATTCAGATCGCCCATATCGCAGGCGAGGCTCACCGTGCCGACCCATTGGTGCTGACTCCACGCATCCCTTGGCGTTGGCTGCCGGCGGACAAATGGCCAAATCCCGTAGTCGCTCTGCCCAAGGATCAACGTGACCTGCTGGGACCACCCTGGCCGACTGTATGGGTTGCTGCCGGACGGCGCTCCGCTGCGCTTACGCGTGCCGTACGCGAACTGTCAGGCGGAAAAACCCTGACCGTGCAGATCCTGGATCCGAAAATTTCGCCNGACAATTTCGACCTTCTGGTCACACCGGCGCATGACGAGGTCAGCGGACCGAATGTCATTCAGACAATAGGTTCCCCCTCCTATTTTCCGCCAGACCTCATTGAACAGGCAGGCCAATCCTTTGCCGACCTTGCAGATGAACGTGGCAAGAGTGCCATTGTGATTCTCGGCGGGAACTCCAAGGCACACACTTTCACGGATGCCGCCGCAGAGCGCCTCGACTCCCAATTGCGCACGCTCGCTGGACAGGGCTGGCGTCTTCGCATCACCACATCCCGCCGCACACCGGTTCAGATCGTCGCCAGGTTTCGTGCGATGGCAGATGAAATTGGCGCCCGCTTCTGGGCGGGGCCGGAAGACGGCGAGAATCCGTATCTCGCATGGCTGGTCTTTTCCGATTGCGCCATTGTGACCGAGGACAGCGCCAACATGCTGTCTGATGCGGCCTGGCACAATCTGCCGATCCACATTGCCCGCCTTGAGGGCCGGTCCGAAAAATTCGACAAACTGCATCAGAGCCTTATCGATCATGGCGCCGCGCGGCTCTTTGGCGGCGTCCTGGAAACCTGGACGTACCCTGCCCTGCGCGAGGCTGATCGCGTTGCCGATGCCATCGTCGCAAAACTTCTGGAACGTCATCCTCAGCCCAGCATGGGCGGAGACGACACCAAGGTCGCCCCACCGGACTGGATGGAGTGATGGCGCGCGCCCCACGCTGACGGCATGAAACTGTTCTGCCTCACCCTGCTGGCCATGATCGCGTTCGCGGCCAATTCCGTGCTGAACCGTCTCGCGCTCGCAGGAGAACTGATAGACCCGGCGAGCTTTGCGGTTATTCGTCTTTTCAGCGGTGCGATAATCCTTTGCCTGATTGTTCTGGTACGTTCTGACAATCGCACCTCCCTGTTCACGTGCAAGCGCAATCTCAGTGTTGGCGCGCTGCTCGCTTATATGCTCGGTTTCTCATTCGCCTACGTGTCTCTCGATACCGGCGTAGGCGCCTTGATCCTGTTCGGCGGTGTACAGATTACCATGTTCGCCGGCGCAGTGATCGCGCAGGAGTCAGTATCCCGACTGAAGTGGATCGGTGCGCTGCTCGCAGCTTCCGGCCTTGCCTGGTTCCTGTGGCCAACTCCAGATGCAGAAATCTCTCTGACAGGCGCTGGCCTGATGGGAATTGCAGCGCTCGGCTGGGGCATTTACTCACTGATGGGACGCGGCGCAGAAAATGCCACGGCGGAGACCGCGGCCAATTTCGCGCTTGCCGCCCCGTTCAGCCTGCTCGCCCTGTTCGCCCTGGCGCCAAATGTAACGTTCGAGGGCTTCGTCCTGGCCTGCCTGTCAGGCATTGTAACATCCGGTCTCGGCTATGCCCTTTGGTACGCNGTGCTACCCCGTCTGGCATCGTCCACAGCCGCCGTNGCGCAGCTCAGCGTGCCGATCTTTGCCACGCTTGGTGGAGTTGCCTTCCTGAGCGAGGATCTGACACTACGCTTCGTGATGGCCGCACTGATTGTTCTCGGGGGCATTGGCCTGTCAGTCGTGAAACCGCGTTCAGTCCGCTAGGCCGCCACGACGCGATCGTCTGCCGGGATAGTCTTGAGGATGAAGCCGCCGCCAAGAATGCGCGTGCTGCCTGCCGCGTCATAGAGCACTGCGGCCTGACCGCGCGCGACGCCCTCTTCCGGGTCATCAAACCAGATCGCCGGCACGCCATCGCTCCAGCCAATGCGCGCTGGTACCGGTGGGCGCGTNGACCGCACACGGACCAGCACAGNTGCGCCTGAATTGGNGGCTGCCTCAAGCGTGCCATTCCCGATCCAGTTCAGTTCCTCGAGCAACAGGCCCGATGTCATCAGCGCCTCGCGCGGACCCACAATGACACGCCGCTTCGGCGCATCAATCTTCACCACGTAGAGCGGATCGCCTGTGGCCACGCCGAGGCCCCGGCGCTGGCCAATCGTATAGTGGATCACGCCATTATGCTCACCCAGCACGCGGCCATCAAGATGCACGATCTCACCGCCGCGCCCGGCACCGGGGCGCAGCTTCTCAACCACATTCGCGTAAGAGCCTTCCGGCACGAAACAGATGTCCTGACTGTCCGGCTTGGACGCAACCGGCAGATTGAACTGGTCCGCCAGTTCGCGCACTTGCGTTTTCGGCAGATCGCCCAGCGGGAAGCGCAGATAGTCCAACTGTTCCGCCGTGGTGGCGAACAGGAAGTAAGACTGGTCGCGGCTGGCATCAGCAGCGCGGTGCAGCTCGGGCCCGTCCTCGCCATCTGTACGCCGAATATAGTGGCCGGTCGCCAGGCAGTCCGCGCCCAGATCCCGCGCCGTCTTCANCAGGTCAGAGAATTTGACCGTCTGGTTGCACCGGATGCAGGGAATGGGGGTCGAACCCGCNAGATATGTATCAGCAAAGTCTTCCATGACTTGCTCACGGAACTTCGACTCGTAGTCCAGCACATAGTGCGGAATGCCAATCTGATCNGANACGTTNCGNGCNTCNTGGATATCCTGCCCCGCACAACAGGCGCCCTTCTTCTCGATGGCGGCGCCATGATCGTACAGCTGCAGCGTGATGCCGATGACATCATAGCCCTGCGCCTTCAGCATGGCGGCCACAACGGAACTGTCGACACCGCCAGACATGGCGGCGACAACGCGCGTTTCCGCGGGTGGTTTGGCAAATCCAAGAGAGTTCACACGGCCATCCCAGGCCGGCGGCAATTCATAAGTCATGTCTCACTCCATCCGGGGTAAAGGCCCGGAGCAGTTTCAGGAATGGGGGCATATAGCGCGAGGCGCGCCAAATTGCGAGGGGGTCAGGCCGCAGACGCCTCAGCGTTGGCAGTACCTGCCGCGACCCAGCCACCACGGAATTCGCGCGCGGGCTCCAGCTTATCGGTCACACCGAACATGTTTTCACCGCTGCCCATCAAGATCATGCCGCCGGGCATCATCTGTTTCGCAACGCTTTCTATCACTTGTGTGCGGGCTGGCCGGGCCATACCAGACAGGACATTGCGACACAGGATAACGTCGAAATTGCCAAGCCCGTCAGCCCGCTCAAGCAGATTGTGCTGGCGGAAACTGACGCGGGAGCGGAGCGCATCTGACGCCTCCCACTGCCCTGTTTCCAGACGTGTGAAGTGTTTGACCAAGCGGTGAATGGAAAGGCCCTTCTGCACCTCATAGTGCCCATAACGGGCGGTGCGGGCTTTCTCTGTTGCCACCTTGCAAATGTCTGTCGAGAGAATNTCGATCTTCGCCCCGCGAAGGCTGGCGGGCAATTCGTCTTCCAGCAAGATGGCCAGCGAATAGGCTTCCTGACCTGTCGCGCCACCCGCACACCAGACCTTCAGGCGGCCTGTATTGGACGCTTTCAGGCGCTTTGGCAGCACATCTTCAACGATACGCTGCAGCGCCTCGCGATCNCGGAAGAACCATGTGTCCTTGGATACAAGCGCTGCGGCCACTTCTGCAGCAAACACGGCATTTGCGCGAGATTTCAGGCAATGGACGAGGTCNGCCATCGTGCCGAAGCCCTCGCGCCGGGCGATCGCCGCCAGCCGTGCCTCAATGAGATAGGATTTGGATTTCGGAATCGCCTGACCGGAGCCTTTCAGCGCCAGTTCAGCCAGTTCGTTGAATACCTCTTCCTGCATCTGACACTCCGAATCGGACATTCTGCCCCTAAACCTTATGCATTAGGTAAGGTTTGTTAAGAAATGCTTCAAACGAGCCCGACTTCTGCAAATTTGCTTTCAAGAATATCCGCGTCGAACGGCTTCATGATGAACTCGTCCGCGCCCGAACTCAACGCTTCATTGATATGCTCAGCGTCGTTTTCGATGGAGCAGAACACAACCAGCGGACGCTTGCCCTCTTCCTCGCGGCGNAGCGCGCGCAGGAAATCCAGCCCGTTCATCACCGGCATGTTCCAGTCCAGGAGGATGGCATCCGGCATCTTCTCGCGGCAGTGGCGCATGGCTTCCGCGCCGTCTCCGGCTTCCACGACATCGAATTTCAGGTCGCGCACGATACGGGCCGCAACCTTTCGGACAACGCGNGAATCGTCGACNATCAAACAGGTTTTCATGATGGATCCTGTGCGCAGCAGTATTAATACGAATCTCAAGGGCCCCGGTTAAGAAACCCTTTCCAAAGTGTAAATTTTCAGCGCCCCGCAATCAGCCTTCGGCGCGAATACCCGCCGCCATGATGATGACTGTCTCATCATTCTCGCTGGCCGTCAGCTCGCCGCCCAGGCCATCACAGATAATCTTCGCAAACAGGGGCTGGATCGTCTCCGGACGCCAGCCATCCTCCGGCTCCACTTCCTTGATTCCATTNGCAATGTCAGGACGCAGGCGCGCCCGCTTGCCCTTGCAGGTGAGCGCAATGGTCAGCCCCACGGGCTCATTGCGGATGCGTACCTGGATCACACCACCGCGCGGCAGGCAGTCAATGCCCATCATCACCAGATTCATCATCAGGCGCACATGGGAGAAGCTGAGATGATCGGTCTGAATGTCGAACTCGATGCTCGGCCGGTGGCTGGCGACGAAATTCTCGGTGATCTTGCGGGCTTCGTGAATATCCGCTGCCCCGGAATTCAGGCCAATCGAACCGAAAGCGTAACGCAGGAACTGGATCCGCGCCCCAGCCTTTTCCGCGCCGTCATGCAACAGGGCTTCGGCCTGCGCTTTCATCTCNACATCGCCCGGATCATTCAGCAGATCGAGCGCATTCGTGACCGAGGACACAGGCGAAACCAGGTCGTGGCAGATGCGCGAAGCAATGTACGCGGACAAGCGTGCAGGATCGATCATGAAGTAGGCAGCCCCATTCTGGAAATTGAATTCCGTGCAGAATTGTGTGAGCCGCCCTGCCTGTCAATCAAAGCTGTATGAACTATTGGCGATAATCAATGTTCTGATCAGTTCGGTCCTCGGGACGGTCAATCTCGTCATAGCCGTGGCGTGCGCTGTGNAATGTCAGCAGGAACAGCCCCATGGAGAGTGCGAGCGTCAGGACTCCGCCCAGCACATAGGCGACCCAGCCATGCCCGGACAGGCCATCTGCNTTGCTTTCCCACAATCGCGAGATGCCCCAGAGCATGGCCCCGAGGAACAGGAAGCTGGCGACAACCCAGAAGATCAGCTTGCGTGACATGATCCGGTATCTATCCCGGCTTGGGCTGCGAACAAGCTATTTCTGCTTCCAGCTGCCGCTCGCGTCCATGTACCACTGGCCGCGGCTCAGTTTGGAAATCTGCTTTTCGCCGGTAATGCGGGCAACTTCAGCGACCGTTGTGCCGGTCTCAGCAGCGACTTCGGCGTATTTTGCGGCGCGCTTGTTGTTGATCTCCTGAACCTTGCGGATCAGTGCCGGATCGGCCGANCCGATCACGCCCAGGCGACCGTCGATGCGCTCACCAACCTGACCAGATTCAATTGCGGCATCAATCACGGGATCACCCGCAAAAGCTGCTGGCGCGAGCGCTGACATGCCGAAAACAAGGGCAAGTGCAGCGAAGAAAGTGCGAAGGGATTTCATNATTTCGTCTCCGGATTTCGCAAGACTAGAACAGGTCCGGGTTATCCGCGATCAAATCTTCGACTTCCTTGTCGAGGATCACGCGGACTTCCTGGGTGATATTGACGTTCAGATCGATCTTGATCGGCTTGTCGGACGGTTCGATGCGCACGGTCGGCGTACANGCCGCCAGAGCTGCTATGCCCGCGCCAATCAGCAAGGCTTTTGGAAATTTCATCAGGATTCGCTCCTCAAGGTTCGGACGGACCATGCCACACGCCGCCTTAACGTCAATGAAGTTGACCGTTGTGCGCTATTCACGTTCGCCTTCCTCCAGCCGCTTCGCCGTGACCTGTTTGACGACCTCGTCAGTCAGGCTTTTCTGGCTGGTATAGTATTGCGCATTGCGTAGTAGCTCACCCAGTGCGGAATTGACCGTGATATCAAACAGGAAGGGCTGACCATTGAGCACCTGATTGCCATTGCCATAAGCAATGCCCTTGCGGCTCNGGCCCTCCAGGATCAGGGAAATCGTCATCCGGTCGCGCACGTTTCCATCNAGCCCNAGCTCCAGCACGGTGAAATCAAAATCCTGTAGCGCTTCAAACGCCATCTTCGCATTCGGATCGGCCGCTCCGGCGGAGTCAGCGGCGGTGCCCTGATAGGAGATGTAACCGCCTTCCTCATCGGCCTTCAGGCGGGCATCACGCACGAAGATGTCCGTGCCCTCGACGTTAATGGGGAAGCTGCCGGAGACGGTGCCCGTGGCGCGCGTGTCTGGCAATTTCAGCACCTCCACCAGTTTCGACAACTCAATGCCGTTGGCCGTTACCTCAACAGTCTGCTGCTCTCCCGCGAGGGACCAATTCAGTGGCGACAGCGCCAATGTGCCACCCGCAAACGGGAATGATGCGGATTCCACGTTGAACTGATTTCCATTGACCAACTGGAACGTGATCTTGCCACTCTCGAGCGGCACACCGGGGTTCAGCCGCTCTACCGAGATCACCTGCCCCGGCTCAGTGGTGAGGGCGATGACGTCACTGAACGTGACCTGTCCATTCACGCCCTGCACCCGCCCAAGCCGCGTGGTCTGGAANCCAAACTCCGAAACAGTCACATCGGCCGTTCCACCGATCTTGCCGCCCTCGATCTCGAGCCGCGCNGAGGCAACNAGATNACCCCGAGCATCCGTGAANACGCCGCGCAGTCGGTCTGACAGACGCCAGGGCTGAAGGCCGCCCGGCTCAAAGGTCAGGTCCCGGCTGTTAACCGCCGCCATGCCCGTCAGCGTGGCGATATCGAGCCGCAAAAGCGTGTCCGCCACGGTGATGCCATTGGACGANAGTTTGAGTGGACCGGTCATGTAGAAATCAGGNCCATTCAGCGTCGCATCCAGATCTGCCGTCAATGGCTGATAGAGCGGATCTGCCCGATAATCCCGGATCATGACGCCATCTGCGCTGAGGCCGCCTTTCACTCCACTCTCGCCTGTTGTTCCGTCAAAGCGGAAATCCGTGGAGCTGACATCGGCAGGAATGAGCGATCCGTCGAATNTTGTCGCGCCNAGTCGCGCAGACAGTGCGGGGGGCGCATTGGAGCGTGTCGCAAGGCCCAGCCGCAATGTCTGCCCATCTATCGTCAGCGATTGCTCGCCTATGTTCAGGGACAGGGACAACGCATCCGCGATGGCTGAGACGCTGGCCGTCTTGCCGCCGGTCCAGTCGATTTCCGCATTGGTGAAACTGACGCTGCCAGTATTCGACGAGAAGGCAATGGGAACGGAAATGTCGCCAAGTGTCGTCGATCCGGCAAAGGCCTCGCCCGGTTTGATGAACTCGCTGCCCTCCGGGCAAATTGGGGTCTGGAATGCGCCAAGCTGCACAGATCCGAAACGAACGCCCTCGCTGTCCAGCTGCAGGCAGGAACGTTCTGTCGTCGCAATTCGCCATCCGTCGTCGCTGGACGACACGATGATATCCCCCGTCACATGCGTCGAGGCCAGATCGAAACCAGATACATTTCCGGCGATCCCGATCTTGCCTTCCGCTTCGAGCGTGAGCGCTTCTTCGCCCGAGCGCAAAAGGTCAAAGCTGGACAGGTCCGCAGACAAGCTACGGTCACCAGCGCGCCACGGAGCCAGTTTTACATCGCGCGCATGGATTTCGTTGAGGCCATTCTCAGTGGTCCTGAGCGACAGAGCAGTCTCAACATTGGGAAAGCCGCCGCCGCGCATCGCGAGCTTGGCGTCGAAGGAGCGCGACTGGCCTTGCTGAGTGAACCAGGCAGTCTCGGCAGGCTCGATGTCGAGCGCGAGTCCAGTTCTTGAGGTCACCTGCGCCGGTCCGGTCGCGGACATGCTCCAGCCGCTTCCATCGCGCTGCGCATCAACCGCGAGCGACGCATCAAACCCGACCATTGCCCGGCGCAGTGCATCTTTCAGGCTGGCTTCGTGAGCCGAGAAGATGTCTGGCAAGCTGATCAAATCTGTAAGCTGGCCGGAAGTGCCGGAATTGAGCGCGACGCCTGCGGTCGTGATCTCGGCCTCAATACCGATGCCTGCATCTGCCGTACGCCGCAATTGCCCCCGAACGGTGGCGGTATCTCCGCGGCCCTGGGGTAGCTCAAATGCGTTCGCCACTGCGAGGAACGGACCAGAGACGCGACCGGCTTCACCATTCAGATCCAGCTCGGCAGCGACATCGCGCCCCGCGAACGCGCTGCCCGAAACTTTTCCGACCATTCCCTCAGCCGACAATCGGATCAGGGCATCGAGAACCGAGTTCAGATCTGCCGACGGTAATTGCGCGAAAATAGCCTGTCCGTTCGTCTCTGCATCGGTCACTTCATAGCCGGTCCAGCTGGCGCTCGAAATGGTGCCGTCCCAGACGAATTGGGTCCGCCCTTCTCCGCTGATCGGTGAGTTCAGGATGGCTTCGAGCTGGACTTCCCGGGCCTGCACGCCGCGAATTTCAGCCTGCTGGAGATCAAGGAATATGTCCCCTTCCAGTTGCCCATCCTGCGCGACGACGTCCACCCGCCCTTCAGACCACACAAGCGTCCCCTCAGGCCCCGACAGCGATACCGGGTCCAGCCGCATCTGGAGCGTGCCGGATGTCGGGAACTCGCCTTCCAGATCAATAGAGGCACCAATGTCACCCGCGCTGGTGGCAAGCGACACCCGCCCCGCACTGACCTTCACGGGCGGCAGCGCGCCGCCGCCACCGCTGCCAGACCCGCCGACGCTTTCCAGCCCGTAGAATCGCAGGCCGCGATCGTCCAGCGTTCCGCGAAGCTGTGGTGCGACGACGGACACGCCTCCAAGAGACGGCACAAAGCCGCTCCATTCGAGATCCGCAATCACCTCATCCGCCGCAAAGGGCGTCTCACCACCCGAACGGATGCGCACATCGGTCAGCATCGCGCCACGAGGCCCCAGACTTTCAAAAGTCGCCTGGCATTCCAGCGATTGCTCGTGACACCATTGGGTGAGTGCCTGCTGGGCGATGTACTTCCGCCCCAGCCAGACCAGAGCCGCGAANAGCAGGATCAGCGTCAAAACAGCCAGAGCCAACCAACGCCCCCATTTCAGGCGCTGTTTGCCCGGTTTCGAGCTATCGACCTCTAAATCTTTGTAATGTGGCGTATTCACTGAGGCTTCCGGCTTGCTTCTTGCTTTGATTGGCTACTAGGATTTGTAGAGANGCAAGAAGGCCAAATTGAGCAAAAATGTCGTTTCTTAACGTGTAAGCGGTATAAAAGGTCCTTCTTGCAGTCACAGTCCATAGAGACGAACGGTGTTGGGTGGCACTAAGTGAGTGAGGGAAATCGCGCCATGGTGCATGACGTGAACAAGAATGAGACAACACACGCCGACACAGCACGCACTGTGTCCCACGGCGTGAAAAGCCTGATCGTGCTGGGCCTTCTNGGGTCGGTATCGGCAGTTNTGGGAGTCGTTTCCATCGGCCCGGACAGTGAATCCGGNGGCATNAGCGCGGCGCACGCNTCGCCCGTTCCGCCGCCNCTNGCNGCAACACTGCTGTCGGCGACCGAATTCGAGCCTGNCCTCGGCGCGCCAACGCAGACAAGCGACACGCTGAAGCGCAGGGAAACACTGACNGANCTGGTCACGCGCCTCGGTGCGGAGCCGTCTGATGCAGCCGCAGCCCTGCACACGATCTACGAAAAGGAATTCCTGGATCCGCGCCGTCTGCGCCCCGGCGTGAAGGCAGACGCCTTTCTCACCAATGGCAAGCTGACCGCGCTGAACATCAAGGCTGACGCCGAGCGCAACCTGTTCATCACGCGAACAGCCACCGGCGACTGGACCGCAAGTGAGCTGAAGGCGCGGTTGAGCCCGACCTATCACCGGGTGGCTGCACCGATCGAAACTTCAATCTATGACGCCGCCCGCAAACTTGGCGCTGGCGACCAGCAGGTCGTCGATTTCGCCAGTGCGTTTGCCTATGATGTCGACTTCCAACGCGAGATCCATCCNGGCGACTCTTTCGAAATGGTCTATGAAACCATGGTGGACGAGCGCGGCACGCCCGTGAAGAATGGCGAACTTGTNTTTGCCAAACTGAATGGTCGCGCCCTGACGCGGGGCTTCTACCGCTTCACGCCAAGCGATGACGGCATCGGCGACTATTTCGANGANAAGGGCGAGAGCGCNACGAAATTCCTGATGAAGACGCCCATCAATGGCGCGCGGCTTTCATCCTCTTTCGGCAATCGCCGTCACCCGATCTCGGGCTACACCCGCCTGCACAAAGGCACAGATTTCGCGGCACCGACCGGCACGCCCATCTATGCGGCCGGCAATGGCACGATCGAACGCGCCAGCCGCTATGGCGGCTATGGCCACTATGTTCGCATCAAGCACGCCAATGACTACAAGACCGCCTATGCGCACATGTCGCGCTATGGGCCCGGCGTACGCGCTGGCAAACGTGTGCGGCAGGGCGATGTGATTGGCTATGTCGGCTCGACAGGTGCCTCCACCGGTCCGCACCTGCATTATGAGGTCTACATCAAGGGCAAGCCGGTGAATGCCATGTCGCTGAAGCTGCCAACCGGGCGCAAGCTGGCCGAAACGCCAGAGATGCTGGCCGAGTTCGANCTNCGCAAGGCCGAGATCGACGCCATCCGCTCCGCACAAGGCGCACAATTGCTGGCATCCACCNCNGAAACCAATCCGCCATCGCCCTAGTCATCGGGCGGNCATTCAGACGAAAAGAGCCCCGGTCAATAGCTTGACCGGGGCTCTTTCTGTTTAGCGCCATCTAGTTCAGGGCTGCGGCGCCTTTGGCGAAGTCGTTGGGCACGCCATTGATCGCCAATTGGTCACCTTCGACGCCGATCTCGATGGTCTCGCCATCATGGATGCGGCCCTCCAGCAGGAGACGAGCCAACGGGTCCTGAAGTTCCTTCTGAATCACCCGTTTCAGGGGCCGTGCACCATAGACCGGGTCATAGCCGCGTGCGGCCAGCCAGTTGCGGGCGTCGAGGCTGAGCTGCAGTGTCATCTTGCGGTCCTTCAACAGGCCTTCGAGACGTTCCATCTGGATATCGACAATGTGGTCGATCTCGCCGCGGCCCAGCCGCTTAAAGAAGACAATCTCATCGATCCGGTTGATGAATTCCGGACGGAAATGCATCCGGATCGCGCCCATGACAGCCTCCTTGGCCGCATCGGACACGTCGCCCTCTTCGCCGCTCGCCAGCGCATCTGCGCCGAGGTTCGACGTCATGATGATGATCGTGTTCTTGAAGTCGACCGTGCGGCCCTGGCCATCCGTCAGGCGACCATCATCCAGAACCTGCAACAGCGTGTTGAACAGGTCCGGATGGGCTTTCTCGACTTCATCGAACAGAATGACCTGATACGGACGGCGCCGGACGGATTCCGTCAGCACACCGCCTTCATCATAGCCGACATAGCCGGGAGGCGCGCCGATCAGGCGAGCTACCGAATGCTTCTCGGAGAATTCCGACATATCGAGCCGCAGGATCGCCGTGTCATCATCGAACATGAACTCGGCCAGCGCCTTGGTCAGTTCTGTTTTACCCACACCGGTCGGACCGACGAACAGGAAAGAACCGATTGGGCGGTTCGGATCCTGCAAGCCGGCGCGTGCACGGCGGACGGCATTGGAGACTGCTTCCAGAGCCGCGTCCTGGCCGACGACCCGCTTGCGCAGCTCCTCTTCCATCTTCAGCAGCTTTTCGCGCTCGCCTTCCATCATCTTGTCGACCGGGATGCCGGTCCATTTGGAAACGACGGCAGCAATATGCTCCGGGCGGACGACTTCGGACACAAGGCTACCATCGCCCTTGTCTTCTTCGCTGCCTTCGACTTCGGCAATCTGCTTTTCCAATTGCGGAATGGTCGAGAATTTCAGCTCCGACGCCCTGCCGAGATCACCCTGGCGCTGAGCTTCAGCCATGTCGGCATAGGCGCGATCGAGCTGTTCCTTGGCAGACGCTGCGCCTTTCAGCTTGTTCTTCTCGGCAGACCATGTGGTCGTCAGCTCGTCGGATTTTGTCTGCAGGTCTGCGATCTCACCTTCCAGTGTTTTCAGGCGATCAACAGATGCCGCATCCTTTTCCTTCTTNAGCGCTTCGGCCTCAATCTTCAGCTGNAAAAGACGCCGGTCGATCTCGTCCAGCTCTTCCGGCTTTGAATCCACCTGCATGCGCAGACGGGACGCNGCCTCGTCCATCAGGTCGATGGCCTTGTCCGGCAGGAAGCGATCCGTGATGTACCGATTGGAAAGCCCTGCAGCAGAGACAATGGCGGCGTCGGACACGCGCACGCCATGATGGGCCTCATAGCGGCCTTTCAGGCCACGGAGGATCGAGATCGTGTCTTCAACCGTTGGCTCATTGACATAAACTGCCATAAAGCGACGCGCGAGTGCGGCGTCACCTTCGACATACTTCCGGTACTCATCCAGCGTGGTCGCACCNATACAGTGCANCTCGCCGCGCGCGAGCGCGGGTTTCAGCAAATTCGACGCATCCATCGCGCCGTCTGATTTGCCGGCACCGACCAGTGTATGCATCTCATCGATGAACAGCACGACGCCCCCTTCCGCCTGCTGAACTTCGTTCAACACGGCTTTCAGGCGCTCCTCAAACTCGCCCCGGAATTTTGCGCCNGCAATCAGCGCGCCCATNTCGAGCGCGAGCAGGCGCTTGCCCTTGAGGCTTTCCGGCACATCGCCATTCACGATGCGNAGNGCCAGGCCTTCCGCAATNGCGGTCTTGCCGACNCCNGGCTCACCGATCAGNACCGGATTGTTCTTGGACCGACGAGACAGGACCTGAATGGCNCGGCGGATTTCNTCGTCCCGGCCAATGACNGGATCCAGCTTACCTTCACGAGCGTCCTTGGTCAGGTCCCGCGCGTATTTCTTGAGGGCTTCATACCCCTCTTCCGCGTTCTCGCTGTCAGCTGTACGCCCCTGGCGCAATTGTGCCACCGCGCCTTCCAGAGCGGACGGCGTGACGCCAGCCTGAGACAGCACCTCCGCTGCCGGATCATTTTTCAGTTTTGAAACAGCCAACAACAGGCGCTCTACCGTTACGAAGCTGTCACCGGCCTGTTTTGCCTCGGCTTCAGCACTCTGAAACAATTGCGCTCCAGCCTGTTCCAGACGCAAGCCTGAATTTGTGCCTTGCACTTTGGGCAGTTTTCCAAGCGCGGTATCAATGCCCTGCGCGACGAGTTCCGGCCGGCCTCCAGCTGCACGAATGAGGTTCACGGCCAATTGGTCGCGATCCTCCAGCATTGTTTTCAGGATGTGCGCTGGCGTCAAAACCTGATGTCCGCTCGCGAGGGCGGCCGTCTGTGCGCCTTGTATGATTGCGCGGGCGCGTTCTGTGTATTGCTCAATATTCATCTATATCCCCTTTGAAAGGCAGATCATGGAAGTTGATGGATGATGGCCCCGCTCAGCGGCAGCCGGTATCCGGTTCTTTCCTGATGTGGGATGCAGTGACGGTCGTTGCAAGCGCACGGAATACAGAATTCGCGCATGAAAAACCCGGCCAGTGCGATCCGCAGGCCGGGCAATTCAATACGGTCAGATAGTCAGGACTATTCAGCAGACTCTGCCGACGCCTCTTCCGACTTCGCCGAATCGTCTTCTTTCGGCGCCGATTTGCGCCGACCGCGCGAGACGGTCTTCAGCACGCCGTCGGCTTCGCCATCCGCGCTATCATCGGCCTTGTCCTTCTTGGCATAAGGCTTCCGGCGTGTGCGTGTGCGCGGCTTCGCCTTGGCGTCGTCGTCCGATGCCTCCGAAGAGTCCTCTGCAGACGATTCGTCCGATGCCGCCTTTTCATTCCTGGACTCATCCTGATTGTCTTCATCCCGGCTCTTGTTGCGGGACTCGACCTCGGCCTCCTGCTTTGGAGAGGCGTCATTGTCAGAATTGTTGTCGTCATTGTCGTCGCGATCATCGCGGCGATTGTCACGGCTCTGCTGGCGCTGCTGCTGGGCGCGCTCTTTCGCTTCCTGCTGCTTCGCAACAATGCGCTGATAGTGTTCTGCGAACTGGTAATAGGCTTCTGACAGGATGCGGTCGCCACTTGTCTGGGCGTCGCGCGCATACTGTTGATACTTGTCCAGAACCTGCTGGGCAGAGCCACGGATCTTCACGTCCGGACCAACACTTTCATAGTGACGATTCGGATTGTTGTGATTGTTCTGGTTATTGCCGCCTGAGCGACGATTGCGCCCGCGTGAGCGTTTCATGAAGATCATCCCGTTACATGCGCCTGCTCAGTTTGCAGGCAGTTCCCAGCGCAATTGGCCATCTGAAATAAGCGGCCACAGCCCTAGATTTGCGCGAGTCTCGTGAGAGGGACATGCTGTTACACTTCGTGTGGTCGCCGTCTCACGAGAATCTTCTAGCGTGACTTTCCCAATCCGCCAAGAAGAAATGTAAGTATTACACAATTGGCCGTTTTGCCGCGATAGCGCGATCATTTCCGCCGAGGTCTTTGCGGCAGGTGATTTCGTCAAATCCGGCCTGATCCAGCAGGGCGCTGACCGCTTCTTTCTGGTCGAATCCGATTTCGAACACCAACCATGCGCCTTGCTTCATGCCTTGAGCTGCGAGTCCGATAATCTCCCGATACGCATCGAGCCCGTCCTTTCCGCCATCGAGCGCCGACATCGGATCGTATTCGCGAACCTCCGGCATCAAGCCTTCGATTTCGGCGCTGGCGATATAGGGCGGATTCGAAATGATCAGATCCGCCTCAGCCCAATTCTGCCAGCCCGTCCACGAGCCACGATGAACGAGGCTGCGATCGGCCAGTCCAAGGCGTGTGAGGTTTTCGCCAGCCAACGTCGCCGCCGCATCGCTGGCCTCTACCCCTTCCCCCCTCGCCAAAGGACGATTGGTCAGCAGGACTGCGAGCAGGCAGCCGCTGCCCATGCCAAGGTCTGCGATGAAAGCGGGCTGCTCCCTGGAGATACACTCCAGAGCTGTCTCAACCACGATCTCGCTATCCGGACGGGGGATCAGTGCCCGCGCATCGCTGAGGAATTCGAGTCCGTAGAATTCGGTCGTGCCAAGTATATGCTGCATCGGCTCGCGCCCCTCACGGCGAGAAAGTCGATCCAGAAATGCTGCAATGGTCTGTTCGGGAACCTGATCGGACCCACGACTTATAAGCTCTGAATGCTGACATCCTGAGACATGAGCCAACAGCCAACGGCTTTCAAGCCGGGCGTTGACGATACCAGCGCCCTTCAACCGTGCAGTGCCATCAGCCATCAATTGATCATATGTCATGTCAGGCAGATCAGCTGGCCTCCATCGCCGCCAGTTTGCGCGCACGATCTTCCGTGATCAGCGCTTCGACCACATCATTCAGCTTGTCGCCCGTGATGATCTTGTCGAGCGAGTAAAGCGTCAACCCGATCCGGTGATCCGTGACGCGGTTCTCCGGATAGTTATAGGTGCGCACCTTCTGGCTGCGGTCACCTGAACCAATCTGGCTGGCCCGCGCCTCGGCGCGTTCGGCGTCGCGTTCAGACCGTTCTTTCTCGTAAAGACGGATTTTCAGCTGTTCCATCGCCTTCTCGCGGTTCACGTGCTGGGACTTTTCCGAACTGGTCACAACGATGCCCGTGGCAAGGTGTGTGATACGAACCGCTGAGTCCGTCGTGTTTACGTGCTGGCCGCCAGCGCCCGAAGACCGCATTGTATCGATACGGATGTCTTCTGGCTTGACGTCGATCTCGACATTCTCCGGCGCAGGCAGAACGGCCACGGTCGCGGCGGACGTGTGAATGCGCCCCTGCGTCTCCGTTGCGGGCACGCGCTGCACCCGGTGCACGCCGCTCTCCCATTTCATATGACCGAACACGCCGTCGCCGGATACGTTCGCGACGATTTCCTTGTAACCGCCCGCATCGCCTTCAGAGGCATCGACCACTTCGACCTTCCAGCCCATGGTCTGTGCGTACCGCGTATACATCCGGTAGAGATCGCCCGCGAAAAGCGCCGCCTCGTCCCCGCCCGTTCCGGCGCGAACTTCCAGCACGATGTTGGCCGCGTCATCGACGTCTTTCGGAAGAAGCAGAACCTGCATCTCCTGCTCAAGGTCCGGCAGGCGATCCTTGATGTCCTCGAATTCCATTTCGGCAAGTTCTGCCATCTCGGCGTCGCCGGACGACATCAACGCCTCGGCCTCTTCAAGCCCCTTGCGCGCAGCCATCACTTCCCGCGCCTTGTCGACCACGGGCTTCAGTTCGGAATGCTCCTTCGACAGGGCGATGATTTCGTCGGTTTCCGTGGTCGCGCCCATGCGCGCCTCGACTTCCTCGAAACGTTCAACAACCTGCTGGAGTCGGGAGAGGGAAAGAGTAGCCATCCGCGCCATTTAGAGTGCTTTTGGCCGCCTGATAAGTCCCCCTCCGCTGTCAGCCCCCTATCCGGTGGTTATGCGCAGCACTTCCTTGCCGGCCAGCACGATCAGCGTAATCGATGCAAGCGCGAAGACCAGGAAGCGCAGCGTTACTTTTGGAGACAGGATCTGAACGAAGGAATGCAGGACCCGCAAGCCGACATAGATCCACGCCAGAAGGGTCGCGAAATGATCGCCGCCCCCCGTTAGCGCCGCGAAGAACATCAGCGCATAGAAGACGGTCGGTTGCTCGTGCAGGTGGTTGTAATTGTCGGCGACCGAGCGAACATTTGCCGGCAATTTGTCCCCATAGGTTCCCGGATGGCGGGCATCGTCGGGATTGATCTGCGCCTTCTGCATGGCCGGAATGCGCGTGGCGTACATCCAGAGCCACATGACCAGTGTCCAGACGATCAACGCCAGGACGGGGTGAAGAAATTCGACATTAATTGGCATTTTGGCCTCCCACAGCTTTTTCGTTCCGCAGGAAGCTTATGCCCTATTCTGCAGCCTGAACAGCACTTTGGTTAATGCCCGCATCGGAAAAATGCGCCTGCACGAAGGCTATGAACGTGTCGATATCTTCAGACACGACGCTGTGCCCACCCGGCCGGAGCCACCATGCAATTCCCGCATCGGGATCGAAATCCTGTTTCATGCCGCCATCCGGAAGGCCGGTCATTCCCACCGCCTCGTAAAGGGATGACGCTGCCTGCGCCGCGCGGAAAGAAGAATTCGGATCTGACCAGACATCCCGCCGTCCATTTCCGAGCAGCACGGGTGTCGGCGCCAACAATCCCAGCAATTGGTGCTGGTCGACCGGTAGTTCATCCACACGATCAAACCAGTCCCGAGCCTGGGGTGCGAGCCAATGCGGATAGGATTCTCCCATCCGTTTCAGGCCCTCGCCGGTTTGCGAGCGCGAGAGCGACGCACCGGCAAACCCCGCCTGATGCGCGATGACACCATCAATGCGATTGTCCCACACACCCGCCAGCAACGCCGCCTTGCCGAAACGGGAATGGCCGAGCAAAACTGTGCCATCCGGATCGATATCTGCCCGGGTCTCCAGAATTTGAGACGCTGCCGAATAGGCATAGGCCCACGCCATCAATGTGCTGGTCGGCGCGACGGGGCCTCCAAGATTTGCCATCACGTCTCGCGCCTCTGCCCGGCGGTCAGGAACGAAATCCGATCCATAGAAGCTGGCATACGCGATGCCGGCATCCATGAACCGCTCCAGCGGCACTTTGGCGATGTAGGTGCCGAATATCTGTGTCGCGACGAAGCCAAACGCCCCTTCCATCTCGCTGCCATCGCAAATCGTGTCGTCTGTGGCGGTCACCGGATAGCCGGGAAACGCCGCGCAATTGCTGGAAAAGGTCTGACTGATGATGACTGGGTGTGGCCCCGGCGCAGCGGGGGTGGCGACAACGAGATGAAACAGGCTGGCCCCGTCGCCTTGTCCGATCGTGACCGGAATTTCCTCCAGTCGTCCCTTACCGCCAAACAGGCTCGCATCCACCAGGCGAGACTCGCCCCAGCTGACCGGCAAGCCTTCTGGCCAGGGCCCATAGAGAACTGCTTCGAACCTCTCCATCATCTGACCGCGATAGGCATCGTCCCCAAGCATCGCGGCGACATTGATTTGCGGTTTCGGAACGGGCTTGTTTGCAGTTTCGAGACTCGCATAGTTCAGGCCCAGCATCGTGCAGCTGCTCATCACAAGCGCCGTCACGAAAATTAGCAGGATCAGTGGCAGGCGCACGAGAAACCAGACGCAAGCACGAAAAACTGAAAGCATGAGCCACTCCGACAATTCAAGCCTGAAACCTAGCGACATTTGGCTGAGCGCCTAGCCCCTCACGGAAAAGTGGTTACGTCGCCAACTTGTCTTCATACTGCGCGCGATAGCGGCGCGAACCTGGCACTTCGGCACCCGTGTCCAGCCGAAGCGTCACATCGCCTTCCCCTGTGGGTACGATCTCGCTGACACGGTCCAGATTGACGAGGTGAGAACGGTGAACGCGGACATGCCGGTCGCCCGCCGCCTGCAGAAGACGTGACAGCTCGGTCAGCGTCATGCGCGCCAGATACTCCCGCCCTTCGGTAACGACTTCAACATAATTGCCGGCCGCCTTTGCCGAGATCACGTCTGGCGCGTTCACGAAATAGCTGCGCCCACCGGATTTCAAGGTCAGTCGATGCAAGTCTGTGGCGTCGCGCTTCGCCCCGCGTTCGTCGAGCGCACGTTGCTCCACCATGCGGTTCAGCCAGAACAGGGCAGCAATCAGCGTGTAGGTCAGAACGTCCTTGCGGAATTCATAGAGCCAGACCGACACATCCGNGAGGCCNAACTCATACGGAANACCGAAAATGATCGGGCTGAGAAGCTTGCGGATCGCGACCATTGCGAGAATGTGCACGNCAGAAAAGGCAATCGTNGCGGNCNCATGGACCAGAAGATTGACCTTCCACGCCTCCGCCGTCAGCGGGAACCGGCTGAGCATGAAAGTNATAAATGGCGTCAGCGCCAGGATCACTCCATGCGAGCTGGCCTGACTNAGCCAGGGCAGGTTTGGATACGGGTCGCCCGTCCGNAGCAACACGTGCTGATCGGACAGGGATTCCACGACGAAAGACGCAAACAGGAAGCACGCGAAGTACAACCACGTNTTGCGATCTGCGCGCCGGTCGGCCTCCAGNTCNGGNTGTGTTGNGACGATCTCCATCGGGGTTTCCTGCCACAGCCCACGTCATAGCCGGAACACAAATATCAGAATTTCGTCCCCGAACGCCGCCATTTGTCCCCGGCGGACACAACTCGTCACCCGTGGCCACCTGATGCCCCATTCCAGCTGACTTGATGTCTCTTGAAAGCGAGGGTCACGCCAGACCCTCTGGAGACCGCCATGCCACACGCCCCCGCCTTCCCCCGCCGATACGATCTGGACTGGCTACGTATCATCGCGTTCGGCCTNCTCATNCTCTATCACTCGGGCATGTTCTACGTGACTTGGGGCTGGCACGTGAAAAGCGTCCACGCCGGTCCCGAGGCCGAATGGGCCATGCTGCTGCTGAACCCCTGGCGGCTGTCGCTTCTCTTCTTCATCTCCGGTGTGGCACTACGATTTGCGGCGGACAAGCTGGGCGGCGGGACTTTAGCGCGGGAACGTTCGGTACGTTTGGGCCTGCCTATNCTGTTCGGCATGGCGATTGTCGTAGCACCACAGAGTTGGCTCCAACTGGTCGAGTCCGGGGAGTTCTCCGGCAGCTTCTGGGCTTTCTGGCCCCAATACCTCGATTTCAACTCAGACTTTTCCATCACGACACCAACCTGGAACCACCTCTGGTACATCGTGTACCTGCTCGCCTACACGCTGTTGCTGGCCCCCTTCGCTGGCCGTATCTCACGCNTGATGCGAGGGCCGGGCGCGCGCGTGACGCAGGCGCTCTTCGCTGGCAAATGGGGACCGGCCACGGCGCTGGCCCTTCCGGTCCTGCCACACATACTCTACCGCCTGACGCTCGATCCCTATTTCCCGACCACGCATGATCTGACGAATGACTGGGCCAATCACGCCCACAGCCTGACCATGCTCATGCTTGGCTTCATTGTGGCAAAAGATGCCCACTTCTGGTCGGCCATCCGCCGCGCCCTGCCCGCCGCCATCGCCCTTGTATTGATCCTCGGGATCGGGCTGTCGGCCATATGGGCACAATGGGAAACCCTCAGCACCTCTGGTGAGTGGGACTGGATCATCTGGCCAGCGCGAATAGCCCGGCTTGCCTATGCCTGGATCGCAATTGCTGCCCTGCTCGGGCTCGCCCAAATTTATCTAAACCGTCCAAGCCGCGCGCTGACCTATATGACGGAAGCGATTTTCCCCTGGTATATCCTGCACCAGACGCTGACAGCGATGCTCGGCTACTGGCTCCCCCGCCAGGGCCTGCCGGTTGGATTGGAGGCCGTGCTGGTCATAGGCGGAACGTTTGCCGGATGCGCCTTGCTGCATGAACTCGTCATCCGCCGCGT
>NZ_NHCK01000048.1:0-18891 GCF_002172815.1 Hyphomonas sp. TMED31
GTCGCAATTCACCGACAAAGGCACGCTGGCCAGCACCCGCGAGACATTGTCAGACTATCTGGCAGTCCCGCGAGTCTATCCTGCCGGCCGCCTCGACCGAGACAGCGAAGGCCTGCTGTTGCTGACCGATGACGGGAAGCTACAGGCGCGCATCTCNGATCCGAAGCACAAGATGGCAAAAACCTATTGGGCCCAGGTAGAGGGCGTGCCGGANGATGCTGCGCTGGATGCCCTGCGCAGTGGTGTGGACCTCAATGATGGACGCACCGCGCCGGCAAAAGCGCGTCGTATGGAAGACCCCGCCAATCTCTGGCCCCGCACCCCGCCNATCCGCTANCGNAAATCGGTGCCGGATAGCTGGATCGAACTGACAATCACCGAAGGACGAAACCGCCAGGTCCGGCGCATGACCGCTGCGGTCGGCCACCCCACGCTGCGCCTCATTCGTGTTCAGATCGGTGACTGGACGCTTGGCGATCTCGCCTCCGGGGAGTGGCGCGACATCAAGCCTTGAGCCCTGCACCTTCACAGATGGCATAACTCAGATTAGCAAGCGGCACTCCACCCCTTCCGGGCCAGCCCCGGCCAAACAGATGGAGCCCGAATATGGACGAGACCCAGCTGCCGGACTGGTTTGCCAACAACGCCCCGGAATGGGCCCTTGAGCCTGCGACTTTCATTGCGAGTGTCTGGAATGATGGCGCCTACGGGCTGACCTATGGCGAAATCACCATCGCTGTGATCATCATCATGATTGCCATGATGGTGCGNGGCCTGTTTGCCCGGATCATGGTGAAGACCGTGATGCGCTTTGCCTCCGGTACGAAATCCGGATTCGACGACGCTCTGGTGAAGTCCATCTCGACCCCGCTNAAAATNGTTCCTGTCATCATCGGCATCTACATTGCGCTACAGGTGACCAACATATCCGGCGAAGCCGAAGTCTACGCCACGCGCATTCTGCGCTCGATCATCACCCTCGCCGTGTTCTGGACCCTGTCTCGCGCCGTCCATGCGTTTGAGTTCCTGTTCCGCGGCCTCCGGTCTGCCCTGTCGCCCGCCGCAGTCGACTGGATGGTGAAAGCATTGCAGATCATCCTGATCGTGCTGGGCCTTGGCGCCGTAGCGGAGCAATGGGGCATCCAGATCGCGCCGCTCCTGGCAGGCCTTGGGGTGCTCGGCATCGCCGTCGGCCTGGGCGCGCAGGATTTGTTCAAGAACCTGATTTCCGGCCTGCTCATCATTTCCGAGAAACGCTTCATTCCCGGCGAGTGGATTCAGGTGGATGGCGTGGTTGAGGGCACGGTCGAGAAGATCAATTTCCGCTCAACACTGGTGCGCCGCTTCGACAAGAGTCCGGTCTTTGTGCCCAACAGCGCGCTGTCAGACGCCGCCGTCACCAATTTCTCCCGCATGACCCACCGCCGCATCAAATGGGTGGTCGGCGTTGAATACCGCACCACGGTCGACCAGCTGAAATACATCCGCGATGAGATCGAAGCCTGGCTGTGGAATGATGACCGCTTCGCAAAGCCGCCAGAGGCCGCCCTGTTCGTGCGCGTCGACAGCTTCAACTCCAGCTCGATCGACTTCCTGATCTATGCCTTCACCCACACCAAGAACTGGGGCGAATGGCTGGAGATCAAGGAAGAGTTCGCGGTCGCCGTGATGGAGATTATCGACAAGGCCGGCACTGGCTTCGCCTTTCCGAGCCGTACGATCTACCTGCAGGAAACCGATCCACCGGAAATCATGGCCCCACCCGCCCGCAGTGAAGGCGTTGCCCGGGCACAAGCTGCCAAGGCTGGCAAACTGCAGACGACCGGCATCGGCGAAGCCAATGATGATGGCTGATCTGACGTCCGTCTATTTCACCCACACGCCGGGCGCGTTGGTGCGATAGCCAAGGCTGCGATAGGCGGCGTCAATCAGGCTCTGGGCGCGGTCATTCACAAGGATGCCGCTGCCCATCTGGTTCATCGTGTAGCTGAAGGCGAGGCCCGCCTCGGGGTCGGCAAAGCCAATTGAGCCGCCTGCACCAACATGGCCAAAGGCACGATCGCCCATGATGACGCTGGTTCCGGGGCCTGCGTTCAGCGCACGATTGTCCATGGACTTCATGAAACCTGGCCCAAACCGTGTTGGAATGAGTAGCGTGGCGTCGCGCTGTGTCGCCGTTGTGACCATGCTCATCGCCTGCAGTCGGTCATGTGACACCAGCGTGCCGTCATTTGTCGCCAGGGGTGTGTACATCGCAACCTGACCGCGAGCATTCGACAGGCCGCCCCCGCCGCCGATCTCTGCCGCCTGCGATTTACGGTCGTTGAAGTCCCACCCACCATTGTTCATGAAGCTCTTGTGCTGGATCGAATCCGGATCGGTCAGCAGCTTGATCGCGAACTCGGTCGGCTGATCGTCCGGCTTGGGTGCGTAGGGAATGATCGGCGCGATATGAACATCCTCGCTCTCCGGCAGGCCGAGCCAAAACCGCGCGCCGGTTTTCTCAGCGACTTCCTCGCGAAAGAATGTGCCCAGCGACTTGCCAGACACGCGGCGGACCAGTTCGCCGACCGTCCAGCCAAAATTGATCATGTGATAGCCGTTTCGTGTTCCCGGCTCCCAGAACGCTTCCTCGTCTTCCAAGCGCTGGATCATGTAGTCCCAATCGGTGAAGCCACCGGGACGGACCGGATCTCTCAGCGTGGGCAGCGCGCTTTCATGATTCAACATCATGCGCACGGTGGTCTTCTCTTTGCCGTTCCTGGCAAATTCCGGCCAGTATTCAGAGACCAGCGCTTCGGGGTTCAGTTCTCCCCGGTCGATCAGGATATGCGCGCACAGGGCCGTTGCCGCCTTGGAGCAGGAAAAGACGATCGAGATCGTGTCTTCGCGCCACGGGTCATTCGTTTCGGGATTGGCCATGCCGCCCCAGAGATCGACCAGCGTCTCCCCATTCACCGACAGGCAGACCGATGCGCCGACCTCCCCCCGCTCCGCAAAGTTGCGCTCGAACTCTTCCTTCACGGCGGCGAATTTCGGATCGCTCGCTCCGCTGACGGCTGATGTCATCTGGTTTCCTCCCGATTTTGAAGGGGAGGATAACGACGCCACCAGAATGAGAAAGGGCTGCCCCACGGGCAGCCCTTTCAGAAACGTATCGCGTCCGAACGCCTAGGCAGGTTCTTCGGCAGAGCCTTTCTTGGCGGCTGGCTTTTTCTTCTTCGGCTTTTCGGCCACATATTTGAAGGCCAGCTTTTCGTCGTCCGCCTTGTCGATGTCGATATAGACAACACCGCCTTTCTGGAGTTCGCCGAACAGAAGTTCTTCCGCCATCGGTTTCTTGACGTGCTCCTGGATCGTCCGGGCCAGAGGCCGGGCCCCCATGTCTGCGTCAAAGCCACGCTTGGCCAGCCATTCGCGGGCAGGCTTGGTGATCTCGATGGAGACGTTGCGATCTTCCAGCTGGACTTCCAGCTGCAGGATGAATTTCTCCACCACGCGGTCAATGATTTCCGGCGTCAGGCCACCGAAGGTGATCGTGGCGTCGAGACGGTTGCGGAATTCCGGCGTGAACAGACGCTTGAGCGCCTCTTCCTGCTCGTCTTCCTTCTTGCCCCGACCGAAGCCGATGGAATTCTTCGACGCATCCGACGCACCGGCATTGGTGGTCATGATGAGAATAACATTGCGGAAGTCGACCTTGCGTCCATTCGCATCCGTCAGCGTACCATTGTCCATCACTTGCAGGAGAATGTTGAACAGGTCCGGGTGAGCCTTCTCGATTTCGTCGAGCAGGAGGACGCAGTGCGGGTGCTGGTCTACACCATCCGTCAGCAGACCACCTTCATCATAACCGACATAGCCGGGAGGCGCACCGATCAGGCGGGAAACAGTGTGCCGTTCCATGTATTCCGACATGTCGAAGCGCAACATCTCAACCCCCATGATGGAGGAAAGCTGTTTGGCAACCTCGGTCTTGCCGACGCCGGTCGGGCCGGTGAACAGGTAGGAACCAATCGGCTTGTTCGGTTCCCGCAGGCCGGCACGGGCCAGCTTGATGGAAGCCGAAAGTGCCTCGATGGCCTCGCTCTGGCCGTAGACCACGCGCTTGAGATCGGTCTCGAGAGACTTCAGCGCAGCCGCATCATCCGTAGACACTTGTTTAGGGGGGATGCGGGCGATCTTGGCGACGACGGCTTCAATGTCCTTCTGGCCGACGGTCTTCTTGCGCTTGGAGGCGGGCAGCAACCATTGCGTGGCACCGGCCTCGTCAATCACGTCGATGGCCTTGTCCGGCAGTTTGCGGTCGGTGATGTACCGATCTGACAATTCCACGGCGGACTTGATCGCATCATTGGTGTAACGCAGGCCGTGGAAATCCTCGAAACGGGATTTCAGACCNGTCAGGATCTTGATTGTGTCCGGAACAGTCGGCTCGACCACATCGATCTTGCGGAACCGGCGCGACAGGGCGCGGTCCTTTTCGAAGTGTTGCTTGTATTCCTTGAACGTCGTCGATCCCATGCAGCGCAGGCCACCAGACTGCAGCGCAGGCTTCAGCAGGTTTGACGCATCCATTGCGCCGCCAGACGTCGCGCCCGCGCCGATGATNGTGTGGATTTCGTCGATGAACAGGATGGCTTTTTCCTGTTGCTCGAGTTCCTTCATCACGGATTTCAGGCGCTCTTCAAAGTCACCGCGATACCGCGTACCCGCCAGCAAGGCGCCCATGTCGAGCGACCAGATGATGGCATCGTCCAGGATTTCCGGCGCTTCGCCATCGACAATCTTCTTGGCCAGGCCTTCGGCAATGGCCGTCTTGCCCACGCCAGGGTCGCCGACGAGGATCGGATTGTTCTTGCTGCGGCGGCAGAGCACCTCGATGCAGCGATTGATTTCCATGTCACGGCCGATCAGCGGGTCGATCTTGCCGGAGCGGGCCTTCTCGTTGAGGTCCACGCAATAGGCGTCCAGCGCCTCGTGGCCCTGCTTGACGGGTTCCTCCTCGGAAGTTTCCGCCCCGCGCGGGCTCGACTGACGGGACATGCCCGGCTGTTTCGCNACGCCGTGCGAGATGAAATTGACCGCATCGTAGCGGGTCATGTCCTGCTCCTGCAGGAAGTAGGCAGCGTGGCTTTCACGCTCGGAGAAGATNGACACGAGNACNTTNGCGCCGGTCACTTCGTCNCGGCCGGAGCTTTCAACGTGAAGAATGGCGCGCTGCACNACACGCTGGAATGCGGCAGTCGGCTGAACNCGGCCTTCCGCTTCATCAACGGTGAGGCTNGAAAGCTCTTCATCAATGTATCGGCTGAGGTCTGCGCTGAGCGCTTCGATGTCGACCTTGCAGGCGCCCATGACTTCGCGGGCATGCTCATCTTCGGTCAGCGCCAGAAGCAGGTGTTCCAGTGTGGCGTATTCATGATCGCGTTCTGAGGCGAACGTGAGGGCCTTTTCGAGTGCGGTCTCTAAGGAGGGGGACAAACGTGGCAAGTGGCTGGCCTTCCGGAATAAGTGTTTCTAGTCGTCTTTCTCCATGACGCATTGGAGAGGATGTTCATGGCGTTTGGCAAGGTCCAATACCTGCGCGACCTTTGTTTCGGCCACTTCGTAAGTATACACCCCACACAGCCCCACGCCCTTNTGGTGGACATGAAGCATGATACGTGTGGCCTGTTCCCTGGAGCGGTTGAAGAACTGTTCCAGAATGTANACGACGAANTCCATCGGNGTGTAATCATCGTTCAACAGGAGCACACGNTAGAGCGACGGCTTTTTCGTGCGCACCCGTGTCTGGGTGGACAGGCCAAAGTTTGTACCATCCTCATCACCGGTCTGCCCGCCCCCCGGTGGGTCGCCCGGACCAGGCTGGTTCAACCGTGCCGGATCCAATTCGGAATGATTCAGGTCGCCGCTCATATGTAACAAGATATACGTTCTTGTCCGACTTTGAAGAGCGGATTGACGGCAAAAACACAAACTGCCTGAAATCAGGTCACCTGCAGGCTGCTGAGAAGCTCATGTACGCGCTTGCGATTAGCCCCCAGATCGCTGTGGCCGATGCGTGATGCCGAATAGATCGCGAGCGTGGATTTTCCCTCGGCAGGCAAGACGGCGATGTTCACATCATCCTTGAACCGGAACAGTTTCGACACGGCGATGAAGTAGATGCGCCCCGCCTGCGCGTCGAGCGACTCTAGGCGCCAATCCTTGCGCATGCCGATCAGGGCCTCAACCCGGCCAAACAGGCTTTCGGGGCTGCAGTCAAAAACCGGCCCGGCCTCGTCCGGCTTTGCCTGATCCGCAAAGCCCGCAGGGGCAACAAGGTAGGTGTTCGGTGATTTGGGCCGCTCAAGGGCCTTGAAGTCCAGAAAATCGCTCATGGCCAGAATGTAGTCACGTGTCGCCGGAAGTCACAGCGCAATCTGCGCCCTGCCCCGGAAATTCTGCATATCAGGCAAAAAAGAACCGGACCAATCAGGCCCGGCTCAGTACTGTCTACACCACTCTACATTCCGGTCTGTCATCAAACCCGGAAATGCGGAAAGGAGATTATTTTGCGGAGAAGGCCATGAAGGGCTTCGCCGCGTCACGCCATGCGGACATGCAGAGTTCTGCCTGTGCGCTCATTTCAGACGTGTAGGCCGAGAACAGGCTCTTGGCGAAACCGGACTGGATTTCCATCGCCTCGCGCGGGTCTTTCGCGCTCGTCATTGACTGAGTCGCCTCGACGCCTTGCTCAAGCGTGCGCGCGAAAAAGTCCATGTTGCGTGCACCAATTGTGCGCATCATTTCGGAGGAACTGGCAGCTTGTTCAGCAAACGCCTTGAATCCGCCTTCAGCGTAATCGCCGAACTTGCCTGCAAAACCTGTCATCTGTTCCATGCCTTCATCAATCATTTTCGTAGCTGAATCTGCCACACGTGCTTCCGCTTTCGTCTTGGGAGCCGACTTCGGAGCTGTCTTCTTTGCTGTCGCCATGAGGAGGATCCTTTCACCCTGGATGATCTTACCTAACGTAAAAAATGAGCATTTGCAACATTTTTTGTGCGGTGCAGCATTTTAAATTTTGCACATGTTTTGCACTGGCTCCAGAAAGAGCCGTGAAACGGGATTACGGAATTGTGAGGGAGGGGTCTGTGTTAACATCTGGTCAACTGATTTGCCGGACTCTAAGGTTGATCCCGGGGCTCGGGGTTAACTCATTTCTCGGAGAGAACACGATGCGGCTCGCACAATTTCCTGTTGTCAAAGCACTTGCTCTCGCAGTGACGCTGCTTGTCGCAGGCCTGCATGCCCAAACTGCCTCTGCCGAGAAGTACGCATCCATCGTGGTGGACGCCGAAACGCATGAAGTGCTGCACGCCCGGAACGCAGACGAAGCCCGTTACCCGGCCTCCCTCACCAAGGTGATGACGCTCTATATGCTGTTCGACGCGCTGAAGGCGGGCGACGTCTCGCTGGATGAGCGTCTCGTTGTCTCTCGCCACGCAGCGAGCCAGCCCCCATCGAATTTGAAACTGCGCACAGGTTCCACCATCACGGTTCGCGACGCGATCGGCGCGCTGGTCAGNAAATCCGCGAATGACGTTGCTGTTGTCGTGGCCGAGCGTCTGGGCCGCACCGAAAGCCGCTTCGCCCAGCTGATGACGGTGAAGGCCAAATCTCTGGGCATGGAAAACACCCGTTTCAGGAATGCATCCGGCCTGCCGGATTCCCAGCAAATGAGTACGGCGCGAGACCTGGCCATCCTGGCAGACGCGATGCTGACCGACCATGCTGACTATTATCACTATTTCTCGTCCAAGAGCTTTCAGTGGGCCGGCCGCACCTACAAGAACCACAATGAATTGCTCGGAAATGTTGATGGCGTTGACGGCATCAAGACCGGCTACACACGCGCGTCAGGCTTCAATTTGATGACCTCTGCCAAACGTGACGGACGGCGCATCATCGCCATTATGCTGGGCGGCAACACATCCCGGTCCCGGAACTCACATGTCGAAGACCTGGTCGAAGCCGCGTTCACGACACTGAACGACCCTGCGCATGACACCCAGCTCGCTTTCGCGGGTGTGCTGATGCCGATCCATCCGGATGCCGCTGCGGAGCCGATGCTGAATGGCAAACCGCTGAGCGTGATCATTGCAGAAGGCAGCGAAGACAATGCCGCCACCCCTGCTCCTACGCTGACGTCACCAGAGCCAAAACCCGAACCGGAAGTGGCCGCCCACGCGAAGCTGGAGACCCCTGTCGAGAACTTTGCGGAGCCAAAAAGCGAGTTCATGAGCGTTGCGGAATATGAAGCGCGCCAAATGAAGCTGGCCAAGTAGCGCCTGCGCCCTGTCCTTCCTATCTGACGCGCAACCCTTGCCAGCCTTGGCGGTCTGACCCAGAACGCCTTGCAGCATACAGGAGCGATCAGCCGTGACCCGTGAAAGCGATATCGAGATTGCGCGCAATGTCATCCGCATTGAGCGCGAGGCCCTTGAGCAATTGGAAGCCGCACTCGATGAACAGATCGAACGTGCTGCCGATTTGATCATGGCCACAGATCGCCACATCATCGTGGCGGGCGTAGGCAAGTCTGGCCATATCGGCCAGAAGATCGCCGCCAGCCTCGCTTCAACCGGCACCCCCTCTTTCTTCCTCCATCCAACTGAAGCCAGTCATGGCGATCTTGGCATGATCGTGCCGGGCTCCGTTGTGATTGCCATTTCCTATTCAGGCGAAAGCCGCGAGCTGGTTGACCTGCTACGCTATTGCAAAAGCAACCAGGTTCCCGTCATCGGGATGAGCCGCGCGCCAGACTCCACATTGGGACGTGGATCTGACGTGCTGTTAGCGTTGCCAACGGTCGCAGAAGCGTGCCCGAACGGGCTCGCGCCCACATCGTCGACCACTATGGCGCTTGCGCTGGGGGATGCGTTGACGATTGTCCTCATGGCGCGACGCGGTTTCTCACGCGAAGAATTTGGCTTCCGNCATCCCGGTGGAAAGCTGGGGCGTTCGCTGCAAACCGCTGGTGACTATGTGGCTGCGCACACAATCGATATTCCGTCCGTGTCGCAAAATGCGCCGGTTGAAGACGTCATCCTGGCGATCTCCGAAGGTCGGAAGGGNTGCGCCGCTGTGCTGGACNGATCCGGTGTNATGGTTGGCATGGTNACGGATGGGGATTTGCGCCGCGCGATGCTGGCCGGGAAGCTCACCGCCGACGCAGCTTCGATCATGACGGCTTCGCCCCGCACGATCTCTCTTGAAGAGCGCATGTCGGCAGTCATCAAACGTCTGACCGAGCATCGCATCTCCAACGCCTTTGTTGTTGAAGATGGACGCCCGGTCGGAATTGTCGACATGAAAGACCTTCTCGCCGAAGGCTATGTCTGATCAGGCTATTTGGTCAGCTCAAAGCGGATGCTGACTTGCGCTGAATACGTGATCTCACCGCCGGAAATCGGGGTCGAGCTCATATCGGCAGACTCGGCCATCGCAGCCATTCGGCCCATAGGCATGGGCGTTTGTTCAAATCCACCGCTTTCGGAAATACCCACAATACGGGCGACTTTCATGCCCACGGCATCGGCATAGAGCTCCGCCCGGGCCATCGCATCAGCCACCGCTTTCTGACGCGCCTCATCTTGTGCACCGGATGGGTCATTGAGCGAGAAGCTGAGACCGGAGAAGCGATTGCCGCCCGCTGCGACGAGGCTGTCGAGCGTTTCTCCGAGCGTATCAAGATCGGTTACTTTCACCGTCAGTTGGTTCGATGCAGAATATCCCCGCAGAACCTGTTTGCCACTACGGCGGCCGTTCGTGTCCGTTTCTTCCACATAGTCATAGACCGGATTGAGCGAGATGTTGGACGTCTGCATGTCCTTGTCGGCAATACCCGCAGATTTGAGCGCCTGCATCATGCTGGTCATGGCATCGGCCTGCGCCTGCATGGCCGCGACGGCGGTATCCGCCTCCTCCTGCACGCCAGCTGTAATGTGGGCCGTATCGGGTGCGCGCTTGACCTTTGCATTGGCGGTAATGTCGAGCGTTGTTTCAGGCTGGATCGAATTTGGGTGAATGGTCATCTGCTGTGTCCCGCTGGATGCCGATGGCGACGGCATCTGGGCGCAGGCGGGCAAGGCACCGGCCAACGCAAGCGCGCTGGAGGCGATAAACAGGGTCCGGAAATTGCGCATGAAGTCTCCTCGGTTCTGATTCATGTAACCGAGAGCTAACAGCGCATTGTGTCAAACTCGCGTCAGGCTGATTTGCTCTGGCGTTGCGGATATCCGTCTGGATTGCCGCTCTGCCATGCCCATTGGTCCCGGCACATATCTTCGAGACTGAAACGGGTCTTCCAGCCAAGAAGTTCCAACGCATAGGCCGGATCAGCCCAATAGGCCGGCAGATCACCGGGACGGCGATCCACGAACTCCAACGGAATTTCACGTCCGCTGGCCTTTTCGAAGGCTTTGACCACATCCAGAACCGAATAGCCGTTTCCAGAGCCAAGATTTACGGTGAAGCTGTCAGGCGTCTCCATGAGCTTCTCAAGCGCCGCGATATGCGCCTCAGCCAGATCGACGACGTGGATATAGTCTCGCACGCCCGTGCCATCATGCGTGTCATAATCATTGCCGAACACGCTGAGACGCGGACGGCGCCCAACCGCAACCTGAGCAACGAACGGCATCAGATTGTTCGGAATGCCGTTCGGATCTTCACCGATCAGCCCTGTCGGGTGCGCGCCAATCGGATTGAAGTAGCGCAGAATGCCTGCATTGATCCCCGCCCCGGACGCAACAAGGTCATTCAGCATCAGCTCAACGGCATATTTCGTCATGCCATACGGATTGGTCGGGGCGAGCGGATGGCTCTCTGTATAGGGTAATGAGACCGGCGTACCGTAGACCGTCGCAGAGGACGAAAAAACGATATGGTTCACCGCTGCCTTTTTCATGGCTTCCAGCAGGCTCAACGTGCCCTGCACATTGTTGCTGTAGTAATCAAGCGGCTCTGCTGTCGACTCACCAACGGCTTTCAGGCCAGCAAAATGGACAACCGCAACGCAATTGTGATCCTGCATGGCACGGGTCATGGCGTCCGTATCACGTATGTCCGCCTCGATTACAGGCAGGTCATTCGTGCCAGTGATCTGGCAAATGCGATCGACAGCAGCGAGACTCGAATTGACGAGATTGTCTACAATAACAGGTGTGTAGCCTCGCTGAAGCAATTCCACGCAAGTGTGAGAGCCAATATATCCCGCGCCACCAGGCACCAGAACATGTCTTGATCGTTCCTGCATGAAGTTCGAAACCCTTGTCATGAAGCCGCCGGTTTAGGTGTTGCAACCGTTCAATGCAACAAGCCTGCCAAGCAACACGGTGCAGAAACAAATTTGGCAAAGCATTCCGCACATTGCCAAGACAGGGAAGCACGCTAAAACGGGCCGCTGGGGCCTGTAGCTCAGTTGGTTAGAGCGGACCGCTCATAACGGTTTGGTCGCGGGTTCAAGTCCTGCCGGGCCCACCATTCCTTCGAATTGCGCCACACAAACGGCGCGCAACTCGCTAGATCATCTCACGAATTTCATTTCGGAAATACTCAATCGTTGGGCGCAAGCCTTCAGCCAAGGCAATTGTCGGCTCCCAACCAAGTGTCGTCTTCGCACGTGTAATATCTGGCTGGCGCTGACGCGGATCATCCTGTGGGAGTGGCCTGTGGACGAGCTTGGATGTGGAGTTCGTTTGCTCGATAATCTGCTCGGCAAGTTGGCGGATGGTAAACTCGCCCGGATTGCCCAGATTGATGGGACCCGTGACATCGTCTTCAGTATTCATCAGACCGATCAACCCGTCGACCAGATCTGAAACGAAGCAGAAGCTGCGCGTCTGTTCGCCATCACCGTAGAGCGTGATGTCCTCGCCGCGCAGGGCCTGAACAATGAAGTTTGATACGACCCGACCATCGTTTGGGTGCATACGCGGCCCATATGTGTTGAAGATCCGGGCAATCTTGATCTTCACGCCGTGCTGCCGGTGATAGTCGAAAAACAGCGTCTCGGCGCAACGCTTGCCCTCATCATAGCAGGCGCGCGGACCTAGCGGATTTACATTGCCCCAATAGTCTTCAGTCTGGGGGTGGATTTCCGGATCGCCGTAAACTTCCGACGTCGAGGCTTGAAGGATTTTCGCCCGCGTTCGCTTGGCGAGGCCCAGCATGTTGATTGCGCCGTGCACACTGGTCTTGGTCGTCTGCACCGGATCGAACTGGTAGTGCACAGGGCTTGCCGGACAGGCCATGTTGTAAATTTGGTCAACTTCGACAAAGAGGGGCACGGTTATATCGTGCCGCATGACTTCAAATTTCGGATTGTCGAGCAAATGCGCAACATTGCTGCGGCGGCCCGTGAAGAAATTGTCGACGCAGAGCACTTCCGCCCCGGTTTCAAGCAAACGCTCACACAAGAAGGAGCCAATGAACCCGGCACCGCCGGTGACGAGAATTCGGGGGACGTAATGCATGCCCTATGCGATCCTCGCTTTTCCCTGTTCGGTCAAGGCTCTTGGACACTCTCGCACTGCCTTCGAGACGGCAATCGCGCCCTCAACACTTGCCGCATTTTGCTTAAAGTCCTGCTTTCGTGCGGAAATAATCGAGCGTGCCACGATGGATCAGGCCATCCAGAGATGTCGTCTCGTGGGCCTCTATGTCATCAGCGTCTTTGACTTCCTGATAGACATTTCCGAAATCCTTGTAGCAAGCATCCAGAAGCGCATCGAAACTGTCGATGACGAAATAGGTCTGCTGGAAGTCGTCGATGATGTATTTGGTCCGCATGATGCGCTGTAGATCAAACGCGATCCGGTTCGGACTGTCATCTTCTAGAGCAAAGACCGTCTCCTGCGGGCTAGATAGGATTCCAGCGCCAAATATACGCAATCCATCAGCTTCTCGAATCAGGCCAAACTCAACTGTATACCAGTAGAGCCGGGCGAGGTTGTGCAGCTGGCCCAGGCGCATGGCGCGCTGACCGCCCTTGCCATACGCCTCCATGAAATCAGCGAACACGGGATTTGCAAGTAATGGCACGTGCCCGAAAATATCGTGGAAGATGTCCGGTTCCTGCAAATAGTCGAACTCTGACTCTGGGCGGATGAACGCGCCCGCCGGGAATCGGCGATTGGCAAGATGCTCAAAGAAAACCTCGTCTGGCACCAGGCCGGCCACCGGGACAACACGCCAACCGGTCATGCTTTCCAGCCTGTCCGACAGTCTGCCCATATGCGGAATTCCCGAAGCCGAAAGCTCCAGCTCGGCCATCGCTGTGAGCGCGGCGGTACACGCCCGCCCCTTGGTCACTTCTTTTTGGCGCCGGAAGAGCCTGTCCCAGCGGTCATGCTCCTCGTCGCTATAGGTTTCCCAGGCCTGTGCGATTGTGAAATCTGCCGCCTTGGGCGCATTCGCGTATCGGTTTTTCCTTACTTGAAGTTCGGACATTGCACAGTCTCCCGCACATTCTGCCATACCGAATGACAATAGGTTTCATTTGAAACCATTGTGCATGGATCGCTGTGTAAGGAAAGGCAAGAATTCTCGCACGCCAGAAAGCGCCACTACATTTTTGCAACGCCTTGATGTTCGACGAACCAACGATAAGCGTCTTCCAGACCTTCTCGCATGCCGATACGTGGGGACCACCCCAAACTGCGTAACTTGTCTGCCCGCATCAATTTGCGTGGGGTTCCATCCGGCTTGGAGAGATCCTTTTCCAATTCGCCCTCATAGCCGACCACTTCCATCACCATGCGCGCAAGCGCTTCAATCGTCATGTCTTCACCAGACCCGACGTTCACATGTTCGTCGCCAGAATAATATTTCATCAAATGAACAAGAGCGTCAGCGCAGTCGTCTGCATGCAAGAACTCTCGGCGTGGCGTACCTGTGCCCCAAATCGTCATGGCAGGCGCGCCGGTCTCCTTTGATGAATGAGCCTTGCGGATGAGCGCGGGGATAACATGCGAAGTTTCGAGATTGTAGTTATCGCCTGGTCCATAAAGATTGGTGGGCATGGCAGAGATATAATCTACGCCATGTTGCCGACGATAGGCCTGACACAATTTGATACCGGCGATCTTCGCGACGGCATACCATTCGTTTGTCGGCTCCAGCGGCCCCGTCAACAAAGCCTCTTCTGCAATCGGCTGCTCCGCGAGCTTGGGGTAGATGCAGGATGATCCAAGAAATAGCAGTTTCTCCACACCAATGCGAAACGAAGCTTCGATCAGGTTCGTCTCAATCATGAGGTTGTCGTAAAGGAAATCTGCCGGGTAGGTGTCATTCGCGAGAATGCCACCTACCTTCGCCGCCGCTATAATCACGGCATCAGGTTTTGCATCTGCCAGCCAGCCCCGCACGGCTGCCTGGTCGATCAGGTCCAGCTCCTGCCTTCCAGCGGTGAGAATATCGCATCCTTCGGCCTGCAATCGGCGCACGATTGCAGAACCAACCATTCCTTTGTGACCAGCGACGAAAACTCGTTTGCCGGACAGTTCGTAGGTCGCCGCTGAATTGGTCATCGAAGCGCTCCCTATTCGGTGCGGTTGTTGCGCCAGCTCTCGCGCTCGATCAGATCCAGATCGGCGCGGACCATTTCCTTCACGAGATCCACGAAGCTCGTCGTGTGCTTCCAGCCAAGCTTGTCATAAGCTTTAGTCGGGTCACCAATAAGCAAATCAACTTCTGTCGGGCGGAAATAGCGCGGATCAATGCGCACGAGAACATCGCCTGTCTTCGCGTCGCGTCCGATTTCGTCGACGCCCTCTCCCTGCCACTCAATGGTGCGCCCCAGTTCGGCGAAAGCAAGCTCGACAAACTCCCGGACCGAATGCGTCTCACCCGTTGCAAGCACCCAATCGTCAGGAACGTCATGCTGCACGATGCGCCACATACCCTCAACATAATCACGGGCATGCCCCCAATCACGCTTGGCATCCAGGTTACCAAGATAAAGCGTAGATTGAAGACCGCGTTCGATACCGGCAACGGCGCGGGTGATCTTGCGAGTTACGAATGTTTCACCGCGCGTTGGCCCTTCATGATTGAACAGGATGCCATTCGAAGCATGAATCCCGTATGCCTCACGGTAGTTCACGGTAATCCAGTACGCGTAGAGTTTTGCCGCAGCGTAAGGACTACGTGGATAGAATGGGGTTGTCTCGCTCTGCGGCACCTCCTGAACCTTACCATACAGCTCAGAGGTTGAGGCCTGATAGAAGCGTACGTCCTTCTCGATACCGAGGATGCGGATTGCTTCAAGAAGACGCAAAGTGCCAAGCGCGTCTGCATTGCCCGTGTATTCCGGTGTTTCGAAGCTGACTGCCACGTGGCTTTGAGCCGCGAGATTGTAGATTTCGTCAGGCTGAGTTTCCTGCACAAGGCGTATGAGATTTGTGGAATCCGTCAGGTCACCATAGTGCAGTCGAAACCGCGTCTCATGTTCGTGCGGGTCTCGGTACAAATCGTCCACGCGCTCCGTATTGAATGACGAAGAGCGGCGCTTCACGCCGTGGACAATGTATCCCTTATCCAACAGCAGGCGGGCGAGATACGCACCGTCCTGACCGGTGGCACCAGTAATGAGAGCAGTTTTCCGAGAGGACAAAGCATCACCTTCCACGTTTACAATAACCCAAGCGGCATACCTACGTTCGCAACAATATCAACCCTGCACGTGCCTCACTTACAGGTTGGAAATCAGAAGACAGCGGTTGAATCGAAAGGACCGCGAGAGGGGCCGGTTCGCGTAACTTGGATTCTATAATTTATCCGACTGATCCAAGCGTCCTTTAAATTTCGTCGTCAGTGACCGCCAAGAGGATCAAACGCTATGACGACGACCGCCAATCTCGCCCTTCCCTATATCGAACCAAACCAAGCTCAGAAACATGTCACCCTCAACACGGCGCTTGGTATGCTGGACGCGGTGATCCAGATTGGCGTNCGCAGCCGNAGCATTGTCGCGCCACCNTTGNATCCCCGCAATGGCGAAAGGTTTATCCCAGCNAGCGANGCAGAGGCGGCTTGGGCCGGACATGTCGGAGAGATNGCAATCTATCAGGATGGCGCGTGGTCGTTTATTCCNCCCCAAGGCGGCTGGCTGGTCTTCGTCGAAGACGAAAACGCACTCATCGTGAGAGACGGAAGCTCTTGGCGCAATGTCATCGCTTCCGCGCTAAATCCGATTGGACAAATAGGCATCAACGCAACTGCCAGNGCCATCAACCGTCTGACGGTGAGTAGCGATGCAACCCTGTTCGACCATGATGGCGAGGGACACCAGCTCAAACTCAACAAAGTCAACACGGGCGAGACCACCAGTTGCCTTTTCCAGTCGGGCTATTCAGGCCGGGCTGAAGTCGGACTTATCGACACCGACGATCTCTCGTTCAAAGTTTCGTCCAACGGCATCGACTTCGAAACGGCTCTTACATTGAAGACGGATACAGGTTTTGCAGGTTTGGGCACAGACGTCCCTGCTTCGCGCCTGCACGTTCAGCAGGACCATGACGCTCGCCTCACCATCGATACGGTTCAGAGTGGCGCAGGGGGTGGCTTCGATATTCTCAATTCGACCGATGGCCAGAACTGGCGCGTTACCGGATCACCGTCGAACTTCAAGGTACGGGACCATACAGCCATGTTGGACAAGTTTCTCGTTATGCCGGGAGCGTCTGGCATAGGAGCAATCATGAACACTCCGCGTTTTGGCATAGGCACGACATCGCCCACCGCACAGCTTCACGTAAATGGGCCGGTGCGCATCGGTGCCTATGCCAAGGCCGACTTGCCTGATGCGGCAACCACCGGCGCCGGCGCGATCGTTTTGGTCACCGACGAAGCAAGTGGAGTTGTGTTGGCTTTCAGCGATGGAGCCCAATGGCGACGGGTTACAGACCGCGCCACGGTGGCGTNACCGGTTCGCTTTGCTCCAAGTGTACCCATACGAGCAGCTGCAGGAATCGCTGGACGATATAGCGCGNCNCTGTGGATTCCCCCCCCCGNGNCCCTTACGGTAAAGGAAAAATCAGGCTGGCGNGAGACGATCACGGTAACAGCCGCACAACGCAAACGCATTATGGAAGCGTTTGGTAAATCCAACGCGCTTATGGGTTACGCGTGAATTGAGAATCACCGAACTGTAACCACCATATGACAGTCGGTAGACACACGCAGCGTTTCGCGCAAAGAGAACATCTTGAGAAGCGGTCAACACGCGCTCGGCACATCTGCGTCGCCGANCGAAAGTAGAATTCTAGGGTAGATCATGGACGGCACAGGTCACGATATCCGGCAGACTGATTCCAAGACGCAAGCCAAGGAAGTATTTGAGTACGACGCCAGNACAGGCCACTTCANGTACGCTTGGAATGATTTGCTCGAAGGACTGGCGCANCATCGGCTTGTCCGCACAATGGTAANCACGGGCTTCAAATCCCGCTATAAAGGCACACTGCTGGGAGCGTTCTGGCTGACNGCGACAGCTGGTGTAACNGTGCTCGGTCTCGGCGTCATCTACTCCCAGGTTTTCCAGATCGATTTTCGCACCTATTTGCCTTATGTTGCCCTGGGAATGATGATTTGGGGGCTGATCAACGGTTTTGTGACGGAATCGATAAGTACTTTTTCCGGNATGTCATCCGTTTTCACACAAATCAAAATTCCGATGAGCGTGTTTCCCCTCACNCTCACGGGTCGATTGATGCTAACCTTTTTCTACCGAGCACTGGTCGTCGTGGCGATNCTGCTTCTNGGTGACCGAATGATCACGTTTGTTGATATNGCGACCTCTGTCATGGGTGTTGTGATTATCGCGTGGGCGGGTTTCTGGACAGCCATCCTGTTCGGGATTCTTGGCGCTCGCTTTCGCGACTTCGGGCAACTGATCAATGCTTTCATGACCTTTGCCTTCTTCATGACACCAGTCTTCTGGGAAGCGTCGCGCCTGGGACAGTTTAGTTTCGTGGCGCACGCCAATCCGCTCTACCATTTTCTGAACATCGCGCGCGGCCCGCTGATTGGCAGCAGCGATGTGGCATTGAGCTTTCTCGTTGCCGGCGCAATCTCCGTAATTTTACCAATGGTGGCTCTTGTCATGTTCGCCAAGTTCCGNCACCGCATAGTCTATTGGTGTTGACCCATGGCTGAACTGCATCTCGAACAGGTAGGTGTCGACTTTCTCGTACGAGATCTACACCATTCGACTTTCGTCTCCACAGCCCGCTCCTTTGNGACAGGCNGCATGATTGACATGTCNAATCGTCGAAAGGTCTGTATCAACGCGCTGAAAGACATCAATCTTGATTTCCGGGACGGAGACCGCATCGGCCTCATCGGTCACAATGGCGCTGGCAAAACAACCCTGCTCAAAGTCCTGTCGGGCATCCTGCCGCCCACAGCTGGCCGGATACGCATTCAGGGCCGCACAGCCGGGTTGCTGTCTATTCAACTTGGTCTCGACACACGCGCATCTGGATATGAGAATATCATCATCCGCGCGCGATATATGGGCGTGACGGAGGAGGAAATTCAGGAGCGGTTCGACGACATCTGCGAATTCTCAGAGCTGGGTGAATACCTTCACCTCCCCTTGAAGGCGTATTCAAGTGGCATGAGGGTCAGACTCGCCTTCGCCATCGCTACGGCGTTCGACCCGGACATCCTCATTCTTGACGAATGGCTGTCAGCAGGAGATGCGACGTTCCGTGACAAAGCCTCGGCCCGAATGAAGAACCTCATTGCACAGACCGGGATTTTCGTCATGGCCACTCACCAAGTCAGCCTCATGAAACAAATGTGCAATCGCGGCATCGTCCTGAAAAAGGGGCAAAT